>JBAZFL010000257.1:0-3138 GCA_041653455.1 Clostridia bacterium | reverse complement strand
TATCCAGGTGGATGTGGTAGACAAAGTCACCTTTAAGACTTCGTCATGTAACGGACCCACTGCCGTTATTGACAGGCTTATTCTTAGTCTTGAGGATATACTTGCAAAAAATTTTCTAATAAGCAATGATATATCCTGTATTGGAATAAGCTGCGGAGGTCCACTAAACAGTGAAAAGGGTTTAATACTGTCTCCACCTAACCTGATAGGCTGGGACAATGTGCTTATTACAGATATTTTTGAAAAACATTTTAATGTAAAAGCTGTCCTGCAGAACGATGCAAATGCAGGAGCATTGGCAGAATGGTTCTGGGGAGCTGGATTCGGATACAGAAATTTCATATTTTGCACATTTGGGACCGGTTTTGGAGCGGGACTCATACTTAACGGCAAACTATATACAGGAACGAATGATATGGCAGGAGAGATCGGACATGTAAGGCTTGCAGATTACGGACCGGTAGGATATGGGAAAATGGGTTCTGTAGAAGGATTCTGTTCAGGTGGAGGAATTGCACAGCTTGCAAAAGCTATGGTAAGGGAAGAAATGCAGTCAGGCAACAAGGTGTCATTCTGTACTACAGAACAGGAAATTGAGGGACTGGATGCTCTGGCTGTAGCAAGAGCTGCTGCAAAGGGGGATAATCTTGCAAAGTCAATATATGCAAGGTCCGGTGAAATGTTAGGAAGAGCATTAGCAATCCTTGTGGATATATTGAATCCTGATGCGATTGCAATAGGAAGCATATTTACAAAGGACAGGAATCTTCTGTGGCCTCATGCAAAAAGGGTATTGAGCAGAGAAAGCCTTGCCATTTCATCACAGGCTTGCGATATACTCCCTTCCTCATTAGGAGATTCAATTGGAGATTATGAAGCATTGGCAGTCGCTGCAGAATATGTAGCAAATAACTAGAAGGGGCATATAAATGAAAAGAGAATCGCTGGAAGTATTTGAAGAAATGTTAACATCATATCCATCTTTAATAAGATGCAAAGCGGATATAATGAGAGCATTTGAGATAATGGAAGAGACATACAAGTATAGCAAGATACTGCTTATCTGCGGCAACGGAGGATCTTCTTCTGATGCTGAGCATATAGTCGGGGAGCTTATGAAAAGCTTTAAGAAAAAAAGACGTGTAGAGCCAAACTCCATGCTGGATGAATCAATCAGAGTAAACCTTTCTGAAGGTCTTCCTGCAATATGCCTTTCAAGCCATACTTCCCTCATAACCGCAATCGGAAATGATTCATCATACGATATGATTTATGCCCAACAGGCATATGCATACAGAAAGCTTGCTGGAGCTATACTGTGTTTAAGCACTTCAGGAAATGCAAGGAATGTGAATAATGCGGCTATAACAGCAAGAGCATGCAGGATACCGGTCATCGGAATGACAGGGGAACTTGGCGGTTATCTGAATTCGCTTGCAGATGTATGTATTAAAGTTCCTGAGTCTGAGACATACAAAGTACAGGAGCTTCACCTGCCAGTATATCATTGCTTATGCGCGATGCTGGAATGTGAATTCTTTGAGAATTAGGATATAATATAAAAGATATAACGGTTTGATATAACCGGTTTTGAAAGGAAAAGTTATTATGAGAAAAGAACAGGTAATTGAAAATGTAATGAAAAGCGGACTTGTAGTCGTAGTCAGAGCGCAAAGCGCTGAAGAGGCATATAGGATAACAGATGCCTGCCTAGAAGGCGGAGTCAAGCTTATAGAGATAACATTCACAGTAAAGGGAGCTCACCATGTAATAGAAGAGCTGTCAAAGAAATATGATGAAAAAGACCTTATACTCGGAGCAGGAACAGTAATGGATGAACAGACGGCAAGAACTGCCATACTGTCTGGAGCCCAGTATATAATCGCTCCTCATCTGGATATCCCGACAGTAACTATGTGTCACCGCTACAGAGTTGTAGCAATGCCAGGATGCATGACCCCAAGGGAGATTGCAATGGCTACAGAAGCGGGAGTGGACATAGTCAAGGTATTTCCAGGAGAAGTATTAGGAACTCAGTTTATTAAAGCAGTTAAGGGTCCAATGCCGTATCTAAATCTTGTAGTTAATGGCGGAGTTGACGAGAATAATGCTAAAGACTGGATAAAAGCAGGAGCATGCGGAGTCGGTGTCGGCGGGAATATAACCAAATTTGCAAAAACAGGCGAATACGGAAAAATTACTTCTACAGCTAAACAGATACTTAACAGCATAAGAGAAGCCAAGGAGGAATTGAATGGGTAAGATAGTTACTTTTGGAGAAATAATGCTTAGGCTGAAATCCCCATACGGAGAAAGGCTCATGCAGTCGGATAAATTAGAAGCAACTTTTGGCGGAGGAGAAGCCAATGTTGCTGTATCATGCGCTAATTTCGGAATGGATTCATCATATATCACAGTTCTGCCGGATAATGACATAGCAAAAGCATGTGTCAGGCAGCTTAGAGGATTTGGAGTCAAAGTAGACGATATTTATTACAGGAACGGCCGTATGGGAATATACTTTCTTGAACCAGGAGCGGTACAGAGACCTTCAAAGGTAATCTATGACAGGGAATATTCAGCCATATCCTTAACCAAACCAGGAGACATTGACTGGAAAAGAGCATTTAACGGAGCTTCATGGTTCCATGTTACAGGTATCACTCCTGCTTTAACGCAAAACAGCGCTTTAGTTACACTTGAAGCAGTTACTGCCGCTAAGCAGGCAGGATTAACAGTATCAATGGATCTTAATTACAGAGGGAATCTTTGGAAATATGGAAAGAAAGCAGCAGAAATAATGCCAAGTATAGTTAAGTTTGTAGATGTCTGTATAGCAAATGAAGAAGATGTACAGAAAGCATTGGACATACACAATGACGCAGATGTAACAAAAGGCGAACTGGATGAAAACAAGTACAAAGAGCTTTCTGATAAAGTGCTAAGGATGTATCCGAATATAAAGATGATTGCTATCACATTACGCGAGAGCAGAAATGCTGACATTAACGGATGGGGAGCTTGTATTAATGACAGGAAAGAATTTTATGTGAGCCGTAAATATGAGATAACCGATATTGTAGACAGGGTAGGCGGAGGAGACTCTTTCGCTGCAGGACTGATATACGGGCTTAATAC
>JBAZFL010000256.1:0-3146 GCA_041653455.1 Clostridia bacterium | reverse complement strand
TACATCCTCTAAACAGTTCCAAAGAAGCTCTGTCATGAACAATATTTAAATATGGAACAATAGGGTCAGTAGGAAATGAAACTTGATCTAGATCTTTTATTATCCTTCTTGCTACTTTTTTCTTTATGTCATGATATTTTGGAACATAAACCCCTTCAATATTAACTGCTTCCTTTAAAAAATCATCTTTTGTTGAACCATTTTTCTTCATCATTTCATAAAGGTCTAAAAACTCGTTTATTGCTTCCTCTGCTTCTCCAATAATGAAAACATCAACAACTTTATCCAAAGTCGAAGGGTTTACCGAACAGGGGCCGCCGGCCATTATAATTGGATATTGCTCGTTTCTTTCTTCTCGTCTTATTGGTATTCTAGCAAGATCCAACATATTAAGAATATTTGTGTAACTCATCTCATATTGCAATGTAAAACCTACTATATCAAATTCGTATAAAGGTTTTTTTGTTTCCAGTGAAAACAGCGGTATTTTGTTTTGGCGCATCTGCTGTTCCATATCAGTCCACGGAGCAAAAACTCTTTCACAGACTGTTTGCTCCCTTTTGTTTATTACATGATAAAGAATACGCATACCCAGATGGCTCATTCCGATTTCATATGTATCGGGAAAACAAAATGCGTAACTGGAAAGCATTAAATTATGGTCTTTGACTATCTCGTTAAATTCCCCTCCTGTATATCTAGCGGGTTTTTCAACATTTATAAGATCAAGCATCAGTTACTATTCCTCTTCCTCTTCTGCATCTTCTTCCGAATCCATTTTTTTAACAAAAAGTTCAAAAATCTCATCTAAAAGCTTTTCATCTTCAATTGGTGTTAGTATTGCATCTTCATCATTTTCTTCTTCGTATTCGAAGATATACGAATCTTCATCTGATTCATCCACAGTTTGCATCAGTACATATGTTTTTTCTTTATATTCAAGCATTTCCAAAACAACCATTTCGACAGGATTTCCATTTTCATCTTCCATTACTATTATGTCGTCTCTTTCTTCTTCCATTTCTATTCTCCTTTATGCTTTTTTCTTATTATCCAGATATGATTGCAATATGACACATGCGGCTACCATATCAATTCTTTTTTTGTCTTTTCCAGTTTTCTTTCCCTGCATATGAATTATATCATGTGCTTCAACAGTAGAAAGCCTTTCATCATATAATACAACAGGTATCTGGCATTTTTGCTCTAATTGTGATGCAAAGTCACGAACTTTAACTGCTTTCTCACCTTCAGTATCATCCATATTTAAAGGTAATCCGATTACTATACTATTTGCTTTAAATTCTTTTGCCATATCATATAAAATATTGAGAGGCTTATTAATATCTTTAAACCATTCGATAGTTGTTATACCCTGTGCTAACAAACCTAAAGGGTCGCTTTTGGCAACCCCTATCCTTTTCTCACCATAATCTATTCCTAAAATTATCATTAAGTTATCTTGATGTAAAATAATACTGTATCAGTTCAGTCATTATTTCATCCCTTTCCAACTTTCTAATAGCATTTCTAGCGCCGTTATGGCTTGTTATATAGGTTGGATCCCCTGACATCAGATATGCAACAAGCTGGTTTACGGGATCGTACCCTTTTTCAGTCATAGCACTAAAAACAAGGGTAAGGATTTCTCTTGTTTCGCTTTGCTGACTTTTTAGAAAGTCAAGATTTATTGTTGATCCTTTATCCACTTTGCATGTCTCCTTCATCAGTTATGTAAGTAGTTTACTTCAAAGTACGCAATAATTCAAGATTATTGTTTAAAATACATATATACTTTTATTTGCTAGCCAATTTATAGGACAGTTATTTAAGATAGTATAATTCCTTCTAAACCATCTTTTGATACACCAGTTATTGAAATATCACAGAATGTATTTATACATTCACTTTTTTCATCACGTTCATTTTTCTTTGCAGTAACCATAATATAATTAACTGTATGTCCTTTTATAAAATTATCTTCATCTTCCTCGATTAATATCTGCATAGATGTTCCGATATACTCATATAATCTTTTTTTAGAAATTTCTGACGAGAAAGCGATTAACTTTTCACTTCGTTCACTTAAAGTTGAATTATTAAGAGGTTTTAAATTTTCAGCTGCTGTTCCTATTCTTTTTGAAAATTTAAAAACATGGGTTTTTATAAACATCGCATCATTGACCATATCAATACTCTTTTGAAAGTCTTCATCTGTTTCTGTAGGATAACCTACAATTATATCAGTCGTAATTTCTACATTGCTTATATCATTTCTTAATTTTTTAACGGCATTGATGAACATAGATGAATCATACCTTCTATTCATATCCTTAAGTACTTTATCTGATCCAGACTGTAAAGACATATGAAAATGCGGACATAGTTTAGTGTATTTTTTTATTTCACTTACAAAACTATCAGTTATAACATTTGGTTCTAATGAACCAAGTCTTATCCTTCTCAAACCTTTTATTTCATTCAGCCTTGCAATAACATTTATAAGACTCAAATTTGCTATTCCCTTTCCATATGAATCTAAGTGAATTCCTGTAAGTACAACTTCCTTTATTCCTCGCGATGCCATATGTTCAGCTTCTTTAACAATATCCTCAATATCTCTGCTTCTTACTCTGCCTCTTACATAAGGAATAATGCAATATGAACAGAAATTATCGCATCCATCTTGAATTTTCAAGTATCCTCTTGTTCTTTCCCATTTATCAGGAAAACGGTTTTTTATATATTCTGCTTGCTTAGATATATCAGAAACAGATACTAATTTTGGTTTATTTTCCTTTAAAAGATCAGTCAATATTTCTTCTATATAGTTTTTTTCATAATTACCAAGAACGATATCTGCTCCATTCTTAACTAAGATATCAGGATCTTGTTGAGCAAGACATCCTGTTGCTATAATAATACAATCAGGATTAAGTATTTTCGCTTTATGAATCATTTGTCTGGATTTTTTATCACTCATACTTGTCACAGTACATGTATTTACAACATAAATGTCGCATGTGTCAGGAAATTTCTTGTATAAGTAATTCATACTTTCAAGAATTGCAGAAATAACAGATGATTCATATTGATTCACTTTACATCCTAAAGTTACAATGGAATAAGACTTCATTTGTTAATTG
>JBAZFL010000255.1:1117-3152 GCA_041653455.1 Clostridia bacterium | reverse complement strand
ATATCGAAATCTCCTTGAGTCTGATTTTAATAGTAAACAATATATTTGTATATAATGTTTTGTGCCATATTTTTCAACAGAATGACAGAAAACATGTATTTTATTCCTAAACTATCCTTTATTGTGTAAAATATACATATGGAGGGAATATGGAATCGCAAGTTTTAATACATCCGGATGAATTATCAATTGAGTGGATAAACAAAGCAAAAGACAATAATATTGATGTTATCGGTATTCATCCAGTGGGTGGATGCCAAGCCTGTCAGAGCCTTAAGGATCTTGTAGAAAAATTTAATGATGATTCTTTTATTAATCTGATAGATTATGCGGCTGATAATAATATTAAAATCGAATATGAAATGCATGCTGCATCATATCTTATGCCTAGAGAGCTATTCTCAACTCATCCGGAATATTTCAGAATGGATGAAACAGGTAACCGCAACAATGATAAGAATTTCTGCGTATCATGCAAGGATGCTCTTTCCATTGTAAGCAAAGCGGCATCTGAATTAGTTGCAAAACTATATAGAAGCACTGACAGATACTACTTATGGATGGACGATATAAAGGACAAGAGATGTATGTGTGAAAAATGCAGAGCTCTTACTATGTCTGACCAGCAGATGATATTTATTAATGCTGTATTATCAGAGATTCACAAAACAAATCCTGACGCGATGATGGCATATCTTGCATATTTTGACTGTATAGAACCTCCGAAAAACATAAAGCCTGTAAACGGAGTGTTCTTTGAGTATGCGCCTATGGAAAAATATACTGTAAATAATGAGCAGCAAACTCAAACAAGTATTGATGAGTCTGTAAATATTCCAAAACTTTTCTCATTTTTTTCATGTGAAAACTCAAAAGTGCTTGAGTACTGGCTGGATAATTCCATGTATTCTAATTGGAAGAAACCTGAAAAGCAATTCATTCAGAACAGGAAAATGATAGAGGATGATATGCTAAAATATGTAGATTACGGATTTAAGTATATATCTAGTTTTGCATGCTATCTCGGTCCTGAATATGTAAAACTATATGGAGAACCGGATATTTCAGCTTTTTATGAAGCTGTTAACAGCTATAAAGAGTAGTTGTAGAGAAATTACAGGTCAATCTCGACAGGTTTTGATTTGGATATCTCAACTATTATGTTGCCTTCTATCTGGATCTGATCACCCTCATCACATCTTACATTAATACATAATCTGGTCTGGTAGGCTTCTTTATCCCCCATATGCTCAAAATAGTAAGAAGATTTCTTGTCTGTTTCCTTCTTAACTATCCTGCTTAATGAACCAGCTCCCCATATCCACTTGAAATCATAAGTTCCTGCTGGGATATCTTTACCTATGATATATAATCCATTTGGAAGCTGGTTTTTTTCAAGGACAGGTAATTGTTTTTCATTATCTTTATCTTCCTTTTGCGGTTTATGAGGTTTTACTTTTTCCTTTACATGAGGATCATAACTGATTTGAAGCAGTTTATCGCATATTTCTGTACCGCTCTGGGCTTTGATAACTTTTGTACTGCCATCCTTAAATTTAATACTGAATGTGTATTCACTGCCTGCAGGTTCAGTTGATTGCATGGTAATGGCTCGTCCTGAACCTTTTTCCGAACCCAAGGAATAACCAATATTGGATTTTTTGCTGTATAGCTGCGTTATTTCTAAAATTACAACGGATTTTACATTATCATAATTAATATCCTCGTTAAATATCTTGCTTAAGATTCCCATTTTTTACCTTCCTTAATATTAATATAACAATAGTAACATAAAAAAGTATAAAAAAAAAGAACACCATATGGTGTTCTTTTGGTGGAGAGAGATGGATTCGAACCATCGAAATCGTAGATAACAGATTTACAGTCTGCCCCCTTTGGCCGCTCGGGAACCTCTCCGTACTGTTTTTGAACTGGCGACCTGGATGGGGCTCGAACCCACGACCTCCAGCGTGACAGGCTGGCATTCTAACCAGCTGAACTACCAGGCCAGCTTGGTGACCCTTAGGGGACTCGA
>JBAZFL010000255.1:0-1107 GCA_041653455.1 Clostridia bacterium | reverse complement strand
CCCTGTTACCGCCGTGAAAGGGCGATGTCTTAACCACTTGACCAAAGGGCCGTCAAAACAGCAATATGGATTTTACAATATAGGCATATTAATGTCAAGCATTTATTTTCTATTTGTCTGCTGCTGTCTGTATATATTCTTTTCTTCTGTTAGGACAGTTTTTTCTTTTGCAGTATTGACAGTTCATATAATCTTCCTCTGTAGCAAATACTACTCCTGATGCGGATTTGTTCGGCAGCATAAGAAATGATGGAGTCAGTGTTATGCCTGTTTCCTTTATTTCATCTTTTAACATTGTAAAAAGCTGTGCTTGTCCGGATATAGGCCAGTCTACTGTGGAACCTGGATTAACACTGGCTGTTTTACCCAGATTGTACATAGTTTTTAAATCATGGTTCATTCTCTTCATTGCAATATACAGAAGCTGCTCCATTATATGATCAATCCAGTAACTTATGAAGGGATCAGAAATGCTGTGAGCATATTCATATATCTCATGACCGCATGTCACTACATAAGGATATGCATAACCAGTATTCCTCATGTTTTTGGAAGCTATCTTGCTTTTTACTGTTACTGACTCGATTTGGACAGAATCTTCATCTATTGCAGTAATTTCTTTTTTAGCAAAAAGATATTTCGGACTTGCAATGCTCATACACTTTTCAAATATTTCATTAAATTCATCCATGTCATCTTCAGATATTCTCATCTTGTCGATAATAGTTTCTTTATTAACCATAAGATCTTCTCTGTGTAATTTAAAAATCATACGCGCCTCCAGTATCATAAAAGAATATTATACATGCTTTATTATTAAATTACTGCATTTTTGCAAATAAGTTAGTCAGAATAAAAAAAACAGGCATTGCCTGTTTCTGTGGTGACCCATAGGGGACTCGAACCCCTGTTACCGCCGTGAGAGGGCGATGTCTTGACCGCTTGACCAATGGGCCGTATAAAAAAGCGATGGTAGCGAAGGTCAGATTCGAACCAACGACCTACCGGGTATGAACCGGTTGCTCTAGCCAGCTGAGCTACTTCGCCATGTGCATCGCACGGGTAATTTTAACAAAGCGCATATTGTTTGTCAACAGGAATTAATGA
>JBAZFL010000254.1:0-3189 GCA_041653455.1 Clostridia bacterium | reverse complement strand
GTGTTGACATATAAAATTAAATCGTATACGATTTAATAGTAATAAATATATTTACGTGAAGGAGAAATAATATGACAATATATGAACTGACAGTAAAAGATACAGACCAGAAGGATATTTCATTATCAAAATACGAGAATAAGGTGCTTTTAATAGTTAATACTGCAACAGGGTGCGGGTTCACTCCTCAATATGACGGATTATCGAAATTATATGACAGGTATGCTGATAAGGGATTTGAAGTGCTTGATTTTCCTTGTAATCAGTTTTTAAACCAGGCACCAGGAAGTGATGAAGAACTTGCTAGTTTCTGCCAATTGAAATTTGGTACTAAGTTTAAGACCTTTGCAAAGATTGATGTTAACGGGAAGAATGCTCATCCTTTATTTACTTGGTTAAAGGAGAACATGCCTGAGGATGAAAGAAATACGGAAGATAAAGGAATCAAAAACATGCTTCGAAAAATTAAAAATGTTATAGGTACAAAAGATATAAAATGGAATTTCACCAAATTTCTTATCAATAGAAATGGTGAAGTAGTTAAAAGATATGAACCTGCTACAAAACCAGAAGAAATTGAACAGGATATACAAAAACTGCTATAAAAGAAGAGGTTAGGTATGGATAATAAAATATGTGAAAGTGATTTTAATAGAAATGAAAAAGCTTTGTTGCTGGAAAACCAATTATGCTTTCCTTTGTATTCTGCTTCAAGGAAGATAATAAGGCTATATACTCCGATTCTTGATAAGCTGAATCTTACTTATACTCAGTATATAACTATGCTGGCCTTGTGGGAGAAAGACGGTATAGGAGTAAAGGATTTAGGAAGCAGACTTTATTTGGATTCAGGCACACTGACTCCTTTACTAAAAAAACTGGAAAGCCAGGGTTTGTTGAATAGGATAAGAGATGTATCAGATGAACGTAATGTCAATGTGTTTCTGACTGATAAAGGAATGAAGTTAAAACAGCAGGCTCTTAATGTTCCAGCAATGATATCCTCCTGCATAGATATGCAAATAAATGACGCAATTGAGCTTCAGAGGCTTTTGAAGATTATTTTAAACGATTAAAAAGGGTTAATCAGAAAGCCTGCAGCTATTACCAGTCCTACTATAATAGGTGCAGGTATTTTTTTTGTTAACAGCAGCACTGTAGCTAGTACCAGGACAATTATGTTATCCCATGTAAAACCGCTTTTCTGCATCAGTATCAGTGCTGCTACGCTTATCAGCCCGCCTGCAACTGATGTTATACCTTTAAGAGATGCTTTTATGCCTTTTATTTTCTTAAGATTTTCCCATAAAGGATAAACAAAGTAAATCAAGAGAATTCCTGGAAGAAATATCGCAACTCCTCCTGATATTGCTCCTAATATCTGAAGGAATGCTCCGTTTCCTCTTGCAGCCATTCCTGCAGCATATGCGCTAAAACTGAACATCGGTCCAGGAAGACCCTGTACAAAACCGAATCCGGTCAAAAATTCCTGACTGGTCATATACTGGTTAACTTCTACAAGTTCGCTGTACATCATTGGGACTACTACCTGACCACCGCCTATCACAAGATATCCGTAACGATAGAAACTTTCAAATAAATGAATTATCGTGTTATCCCAGACAAACGTTAACACGACACTGATTAATGCGATAGAACCAAATGCTATGAGGTATTTCCAGGGTGGAGAAATCTTGACTTTATTCCATAAATCCTTTTCTTTGGAAGTTAATATGCTGACTATCCCACCTATTATCAATACAAGAGGATATATCCATGGTGTTCGTATGAAATATGTTGTAATACCACCAAAAGCAAACAATGCAAGAGTAATTGTATTCACTATGACTTTTTTACCTATACGATATGCTGCTACAAGTATAAAAGCTACAGCCATAGGTCCTATGTATCTCAAACCTTCTGAGGATATATTCATTTTTTCGAAAAACTGGCTTAAAAAAGATAATGCAGTCATTAATGCGATAGCAGGAAGACCCCACACCAGCATTGTAAGAAATCCCAACACCGGTCCACCCACTTTATATCCTATTGATATTATCGTCTGAGTACTGCTAGGACCAGGCAGTATTCCTGTAAGAGCAATCAGTTCAACAAGTTCCTCTTCTGTCAGATACTTTTTTTTTAATACCATCTGGTCGGTAAATACTCCATAATGAGCTTCGGGTCCGCCATATGCTCCTAATGAACAGATTAGCACATCCTTTAGAAAAGTACTCCACCGGACTCTTTTTGTATTGTCTATTTCTTCTTTCAAGTTACTTTTCATATTCATACCTCATGGATTTGGTATATCTGCTTTGCGATTATTTTTGCAGTCTGCTTGGGGGTATGCTTGCTCACATCAATTTTAATGCTTTCAATCTTGTCATATTTTTCAAGATACTCAATGCTTCTTTTAATAATGTCTGGTTTTCGTGCACCCTGGTTGATATCTTTCTGGATCCATTTTATAAGAGCTTCTTTATCAGGCATCAATGTGAATAGGTACATATTAACATCTCTTAGGTTCAGATGGGATAATATTCTATCAATTATCCACTGTTCATGCATAACCCAACAGAAAATTATATTCTCATAAATGGAACACTTGATGTAACTGTTTAACAGAAAACATATGTTATCCATTACCATTTCTTTTGTCTCATCATTGACAACAAAAGGATTCATCTTCCAGGCCCAGTCACCTTCAAGCAACACATTATCTTTGAGTATTAAACTAAGCTCATTACTTACTGCTGTCTTTCCAGCACCCATTGTCCCATTAATAAGAATTAAATGCTTCATATATTACCTCTTTCTACTCTATTATATCCTCAAAATGGAATTGATCCAATAAATTCTATTTAATACAATGTATCAATTAAATGCTTTATTTCTATGTGTAGTGGTATAATAAAAGCAGTTACTAATAAAATTTAAGGAGAGCGATAATGGACTTGAAGAAAAAAATTGATGAAATAGTAAAAAAAATCAAGGCAGATGATGGATTTGCAAAAAAGTTCAAGGATGATCCAGTAAAAGCTGTAGAATCTGTACTAGGTGTTGACCTTCCAGATGATCAGGTTAACAAGCTCATTGATGGTGTTAAAGCAAAACTTAATTTGGACAAAGCTGATGGTCTTCTTGGAAAGATAAAGAAATTACTCTAGAACTACTTATAAATGAATC
>JBAZFL010000253.1:0-3199 GCA_041653455.1 Clostridia bacterium | reverse complement strand
ATTTTGATGTTATTGCCTTTATGTGTCCAAAAGGATTTTTAATTGTTACTGATATATCCATATTATCCTCTGAAATCCATAGCTTTTTTAATATAACCATTCAGATCCGACATGTTTGTCTTCTTAATAATGCACTGACCGATATCGTTTATAAGTACAAGGTTAATATACTCATTACTTCTTTTCTTATCCATTATTATCGCATTTGCAATATCACCGGAACTGTACAATGGGTCTAGATTAAATCCAAATGAATTTAAAATATCAGTTATCAGTGTAAGACAGTCTTTTGTACATAATCCTTGCGTATATGATATTTTCCCTATAATGTGCAATCCTTTTGCAACTGCTTTACCATGCGAAACTGTATATCCGCTTAACAGCTCTATAGCATGAGCTATCGTATGTCCAAGATTTAAAGTCTGCCTGAGCCCTGTGTCTTTTTCATCTTTCTGAACAATATTCTTTTTTATCTTAATACAGTTGTATACTATATCTTCTATTTGGTGTTTTATTGGGTTTTTTAATTTTTTAAATAATGGATCTCCTGCAAGTATTCCGTATTTTACAACTTCTGCACATCCATCAGTATATATATCATCAGGTAAAGTCTTAAGAAGCGAAAGATCACATATGACAATATCCGGCTGATAAAAAACTCCTGCAAGATTTTTTCCTTCTTTAAGATCGATTGCAGTTTTTCCGCCGACTGATGAATCTACTGCTGCTAAGAGTGTAGTGGGTATCTGTATTAATGAAAGTCCTCTTTGATATGTTGCAGCAATAAAACCTGCAAGATCTCCTGGAACTCCTCCCCCAAGGGCGATCACTGTGTCTGCTTTTGATACTCCCTTTGCTGCCATATCATTAAGTATTGCTATATAGTTGTCAGAATTTTTAGATTTTTCTCCATTTGGAATAACATACTTAAACACATGAATGCCTTTTTCTTCCAAAGCTTTTGTCAATGTGCCACAATATAATCTGTCTACTACATCATCAGTTATAATGTATGCGATATTGCCTTTTAATATGCAAAAAAGGTATTCGTAGATATTTGATAATATGTCTTTACTGATTATTATAGGATATGTTTTTGAGCTTCTTACTATAATTTTCTTCATCTTCCATCAACCTCTTCCTTGCATATTTTTCCTTGTATTAGAAGCTGTCTAAGCTTTTCTTCATCATTATTTTTAAGTGCTTCTTTATATTCTGAAAGCTGATTCATAAGATAATCCAGTTCGTTTACAAGATTATCCCGATTTTCCAGAAATAGTTCTGTCCACATATCTTCATTCAAATATGCAACTCTGGTTAGGTCCTTATAACTGCCAGCAGAAAATCCTTTATGTGCTTTTGCTGTCGGGCTCTTTATATATGCATTGGATACTAGATGTGCCATCTGAGATGTGAATGCTATCATAATGTCATGTTTTTTTGCGGTTGTGATAGTGATATGTTTGAACAGCAAAGGTTCCAGTATTTTCTTAATCTTTTCAAGTGCTCTTATATTATCCGTTGAGTCCGGAACTACAATCATATATGCATCTTTGAACAAAATGGCACTGCTGTATTTAAATCCGGAATTCTGTTTTCCGGCCATTGGGTGGCCTCCTGCAAAAACAAAACCATATTCTGCAGCAATTTTGAATCCTGCTTCGCAGACCTTTCTTTTTGTTCCACATGTATCCATTACTATAGTGTTTTTCGATATATATCGTGCATTCTGTTCAAGATATTTAATAGTAGCTGCAGGGTAAAGAGCAATAAATATGCAATCACATAAAGGTATAGTAGAGATATCAAGTATGTTATCTATGGCATTGCTCATTAAGGCAATATTCTGAACAGGTTTACTGATATCATAACCGTACACCGTATTTTCTGAGTTGCTTTTATATGCTTTAGCCAGTGAACCGCCTATTAAGCCTAACCCTACAATTCCTATATTCACTTAATAACCTCCAGAATCTTACGAACTTTATCGGCAACTTCAGCAAACTGATTTGGCGTAAGTGATTGCATACCATCACATAGAGCATGTATAGGGTCATTGTGTACTTCAATCATCAGACCGTCAGCTCCTGCAGCGGCAGCTGCTAAAGCCATTGGAGGAACCAGTTTTGCGATACCAGTTGCGTGACTTGGATCTACTATTACAGGAAGATGACTAAGTTCCTTTAACATGGGTATAGCAGATAAGTCTATAGTATTACGTGTATATGTTTCGAAAGTCCTGATTCCTCTTTCGCAAAGGATTATATTCTCATTTCCTTCTGCCATAATGTATTCAGCGCTCATAAGGAGTTCTTTCAGATTATTTGCCAAACCTCTTTTCAACAGGATTGTTTTATTCGTTTTCCCCAACTCTTTTAATAATTCAAAGTTCTGCATATTTCTTGCACCGACTTGTATAACATCAACTTCCTCAAAAAGAGGCAGATGATTAGCATTCATTATTTCTGACACTATTGGCATACCGGTTATCTTTTTTGCTTTTAACAAAAGCTCAATACCTTCAGCCTTCATTCCCTGAAAGTCATATGGGGAAGTACGAGGTTTGAATGCTCCACCTCTTAACATATGAGCACCAGCAGCCTGAACTTTCGTTGCTACTTCCAAAACCTGGTTTTCAGATTCTACTGAACATGGACCAGCAATCATTGCGAAATGACCATTCCCTATTAGAACATCCCCTATTTTGATAACTGTATCATCAGGATGGAATTTCCTGTTAGCATTCTTAAACGGTTCGGTTATTCTTTTTACTGTTTCTACAATATCTAGAACTTCAAGAAGCTCTATATCAATTTTACTTGTGTCTCCTATCAATCCTAAAATAGTCTGATATTCTCCTACTGAAACATGAACATTCAATCCCTGGTCTTTAAACCATGCAATAAGATTATCTATCTGTGCTTGTGGTGCATTTGGTCTTAATACTGCTATCATGGAAACCCCTCCTTTTAATTATACAAAAAAAGGTTTCACTGTGGATATTCACTGCGAAACCTTTGCTAACCTCTTTGATTCTGTTCTATCGGCTATTGTTTTTTGCAGTAAATATCTTTTTACCTTTAAAGTAAAAGTAAAAGTAGTAATATTCAGCTGTAAAAAACAATTGCTTCATTTCATTCTCCTAAGTTTAAATCATATTAACACATCATAAATTAATTTGTCAACAAAAAAACGGCTG
>JBAZFL010000252.1:0-3202 GCA_041653455.1 Clostridia bacterium | reverse complement strand
CCGCCTTGCAGCATAAGGCTTTGATCCTTACAGAGGAATTAATGGATTTAATAGACAAAGATGCGGAAGTCTTCCTGCCGTTATCAAAAGCATATTCCTTACCAGGCAATACTGAAGTGGAAAGAGAGTATAAGGATGAAGTAATGGAGGAAGCTTTGAATATAGCCTGTTCAGTTCCTGTTAAAATAATGGAAAAGTCATATCAGGTGCTGCTGTTATTGGGAGAGTATGCTGATAAAGGTTCCAAAATCGCTATATCAGATGTTGCCGTATCATCAGTTATGCTGCGTGCTGCTATTTCAGGAGCATCTGTAAATGTATACATAAATACTAAAATGATGAAAGATCATAGTAAAGCGGATGAGCTAAACAGGTATTGCGATGATTTAATGCAAAAAGGCAAAAATCTTGCTGATGAAATATTTGAAAGGGTAGAAAAGAAACTTAGGTGATAACATGGATATTCTGTACGGGAATGATGTAGTAAAAGCAATGTCAGAACAGATAAAAAATGAACTTGATAACTTATCTGGATATATACCTCATCTTGCAATTGTAAGAGTAGGGGAAAGACCTGATGATATGGCTTATGAAAAAGGAGCAGTAAAGAGGTTTGAGAAGCTCGGGCTTCGTTGTACAGTACACAGCTTTCCTGCAGATATCGGGAATCAGGCATTCTCTTTTGCGTTTGCCGATCTAAATGCTGATAATGATGTTGACGGTATTTTACTTTTGCGGCCACTGCCAAGGCATATAGATGAAAAAGCTATCACAGAAATAATAAATCCTATAAAGGATGTAGATTGCATAAGCCCAATAAACATAGCGAAGGTTTTTTCCTCTGATGAGGATGGATTCGCACCATGCACAGCAGAAGCAGTAATGGAGATGATTACATTTGCAAGAATCGATCTTACAGGAAAAAGAGCTACTGTGGTTGGAAGGTCAATGGTTATAGGAAAACCTGTTGCTATGATGCTTATGAAAAAGAACGCGACTGTAACAGTATGCCACACTAGAACAGTGGATATGGAAACAGCATGCAGAAATGCTGAAGTGCTTGTAGCAGCTGCAGGCAGAGCTAAGATGATAAACCGTAATTATGTGTCTGCCGGGACATATGTTTTTGATGTTGGCATCAATGTTGATGAATCTGGGAATATGTGCGGTGATGTCGATATAGATGACATATCGGATGCAGCCAGATTATGTACCCCGGTTCCTAAAGGAGTTGGGACAGTAACGACTTCAGTACTGGCAAAGCATGTTATAAAAGCAGCAAAAATGAGAAGGGAACAATAATGATAACTTTTGAAGATGTAAAAAGAAATGAAGAATTAAAGACATATATAACCAAAGCTGATGAATCTTTGATTGCTTTGGGGTATACAGAGCATAGTTTTGCTCATGTAATGAAAGTTGCTACAACTGCAGAATATATACTGTCAACGCTAGGATATCCGCAAAAGGACATTGAACTTGCACAGATTGCCTGTTATCTGCATGACATCGGAAACCTCATAAACAGGGAAGACCATGCGCAAAGCGGTGCAATATTAGCATTCAGGATTCTAAAGGATATGAATGCCACACCTGATGAAATTGCTACTGTAGTAACCGCAATAGGGAATCATGACGAGAGTACTGCATTTGCAGTAAATTCTGTTGCAGCAGCACTTATACTTGCAGATAAGACTGATGTAAGAAGAACAAGGGTAAGAAACGCTGATACATCAAATTTTGATATTCATGACAGGGTTAACTATTCTGTTAAGAAATCAACTGTCAGAATTAATGAAGACAAGAATGAAATAAGCTTAAGCCTGACAATAGACCCGAAATTTTACTCTGCGCTTGAATACTTTGAGATATTTTTAGGCAGGATGATATTATGCAGGAAGGCTGCTGAAAAGCTTGGTTTGAAATTCAGGATGAATATAAATAACCAGCAGATACTTTAAGGAATATAATCAGCCTACTTTTAAGACATATGACATTACAGGAACATTGAATCTTTTTGCTATCATACTGCATTTAGCTTTTAGCAGGAAAAATACTTTTCGATTAAAACCGTCAAGTCCCTCATAGTTACCCTGCCCTTTGCTTATGACAATATCCGCATTACTGAAAATATCGATGAACTCATCAGAAGACTCACTTAATATTATTCCAGGAGTTTTGCATCCTGAGGATATAACGGCAGCGGATTTATCAACACCTGCAGTTATAGCATCCTCAATAGTTGCATCATTTATTATAGAAGCATGTCTAACCGCATAAGTTACTTTAATATTTTCTGGCAGGCTTTCAATAAATACCCTATCAAATACTGCTTCTCCTGCATTATCTCCTAAAATAAGGAGCGTTTCTGATTTTGCAAGAATATTTTTTAAAATACTAAAATCGCATATTGTGAATTTCATATCCATCTGCTGCTCTATGCATTCATGGATGTTAATATCTTTGAACAATGCTGAATCCATTATATTCCCTATAGCTGATATCTTTAGCGCAGTATAAAGGTCATTATCATTGTCTGAAAGTATTTTTTTCAGATAAGGATACAGTTGTAGTGCGCTTTCGATATCTCTTCTTTTTATCTCTTTATAGGGATCTTCGTTACCTGTAAGTTTTTTTACTGTGTTATGCATATAGTACGCAAGGTGCGGTGATGACTGAAAATCGGTAAAATGCGATATGTGTATAGCGCATTCTTTTAGTATCTGTTGCTGTATATCCTGATTATCTGTAGCCATTACTGCTGATTCATATGCCTGTCTCATAAGGCAAGGTACGCATTCGTTGAATATTTTCAAAATTTGTCCACCTTCGATTTTCCGACTTATACATTGATATGATAACACAGTTCATATTCATATTCCTATTTAACATTCAAATTGATATAATGGAAATATAAGGGGGCTTCATATGAAAAAAATTAGAACAATAAGCAGTCTTGCAAGTTTGATTATGATAGTTATAATACTGTCATCATGTAGTTTTACAACAGCCAATTTCTCGAATCTCGCTATGTCATCAGGAATTGATGGTTTCATGCCGGTGAATGCATCTACTGCATTTACAACTTCTACACAAGCATTCTATGTTTCAGGTAATATAAATAATGCACCTGATGGAACAGTCATTGCAGCGGTATGGTACTATATGGAAGATGATCCTGCTTTCTTAATCGATTCCAGCC
>JBAZFL010000251.1:0-3229 GCA_041653455.1 Clostridia bacterium | reverse complement strand
TATTGTTCAAACACAAAGCAAGATTACCTTAGCTAAATGGGCAATTGATTACGCAGAAGATGTGATTTTAAAGATTTGGATGAAACATTATCCTGATGATTCCAGACCAAATGAGGCAATAACTGCAGCCAGAAGGTGGTTGACAGGTGAAGTTAAGCTCCCATATGCTAAATGCAGGATTCTTGACTGTCACGCTGCTGCAAGAGAAGTAGAATTCAATCTTGCTGCATTTATTTCTGCAAGGGCAATAGCACAATGCGCATCAGCAATCCATTCTGCCAGGCACTGTATGGGTTTAGTAATGTATGGTTCTTTAGCGATAGCATATGATAAATTAGGATATGATGCCTCAAAAGCAGAGATTGACGAATGTGTAAAAGATGAATGCATCAGAATGAAAGATGCTCTTGTTAGGATTTTTGTTGATAATGAAAAAAATCCTATAGGGAAAGTTATATCGAAAGAATAATATAAATTATTATTAATACACAATCTTATTTATTTACTTACTTGTTTATTATATAATTAACTTAACGGGGGTAACAAAATATGGAAAAATCAGTTTTTGTAAAGCTTAGAAGATTCAACCTTTTTATGGGATGTCTGCACTTTGTGCAAGGATTAATGATGTTGATACTGTCTCTGACCTGGTCAAATATTAAAGAATTTACTCCAATTATCTATTCGTATTTCTTGAAATTTGACACACAGGCGATGAGACTTGTAACTGCTACAGACCAGCTGTTCAAATTGCCATTTGGAATTCTTGTATCGGCCTTTCTTTTTCTTTCAGCATTAGCACATTTCATAATAAGCGTGCCAAAGAAAACTAATGATATATATAACAGCGATCTTAAGAAAAATATCAACCAGTTCAGATGGTATGAATATGCTTTATCATCATCACTTATGATTGTACTGATTGCTGTGCTGTTCGGAGTATTTGATATTGGAGCATTGATAGCAATATTCCTTCTTAATGCTTCCATGAATCTTTTCGGGCTTTTAATGGAGAAGATGAATCAGAACAGGGAAAAGACCGACTGGACAGCATTTATATTCGGATCTGTAGCGGGATTAGGGCCATGGATAGTAATAGCTCTTTACGGATTTGGAAATGCTGACCCTGCTGAAGTGCCATGGTTTGTGTATGCTATAGTCGGGACATATTTCGTATTCTTTAACTTATTCCCGATCAATATGGTTTTACAATACAGGAAAAAAGGCAAATGGGCTGATTATCTTCACGGTGAGAGAGGATATATTATATTGAGTTTATGCGCTAAGACAGTGCTTGCATGGCTTGTCCTGTTTGGTGTAATGCAGCCGTAATGGGTTAATTAATTGTTTTTTAGCAATTTGCAGTTAAATGTACTTATGCTTGGATTTGCTGTATATAGATAAAATTCATTTATGGAAGTGTAGCTACTTCCATTTTTGATGTAATTTAAATTCACTCATAAGATTAGTTGTGTATTTTAATAAAAATCGTTATATATGGAACTTTATCTCAATAACATGGTCTAAGTAAGAGTTTGAACTTAGAAAGGAAACAAAAAAATGAAAAAAATATTACCCATCCTGCTATTACTTGTGTTACTCACTGGATGTTTTGAAAAGGGACCTGAGGTCTCAGTACCATCAGATTCACCACCACCATCATATGTATCAATTCCGCAGATTATTGATTTAATCTGTCAAAATGTTGAAGTTCCTGCATATGAAGCATCAGAGCTGACAGAAAAGAATTTTGAAAATTTCGCATTTATTCCATATATGGAAGGGTTAACAGGATATCAGGCCGACGCTCTAATAAACGCAATACCTCACTCTTTAGTTCTTATTTATAGTGAAAATGGCGATACTGCCAATCTCGCACAGAATATTCTGGCTAATGCAAATACTAACAAGTGGATATGTGTTTCTGCAGATACGATTCAGACTGCATATACAGAGCACTATGTGATACTGATTATGTCCTCTTTTGAGACAGTTGAAGGATTGATTGCCAATTTTGAAACTGCTGTAGATGATGGAGATGCAACAATCCTTGATTTCAATTCGCTAGCTTCATTAAACATTAGTAGAGTGCTGATTGCTGATTAAATATGCAAATACTTAAAACAAAAAAACAAATTATGGCGGTCGCTGCAATTTTAATTGCAGTGTACCACCTATGGATACCTGTTTTTTCAATAGATGGTCTGCATGGACGAATCGAGCACTTTTTTGTTAGTATAGGATATATTGGTGTTGACCTGTTCTTCTTCTTATCTGCTTATACTCTATCAAAATATAGTATAGCTTCCAGATGGAAGTTTATTGTTAAGCGACTCAGTAAAATCTATCCTGTATTTTTATTGTTCTGCATATCAGCTTTACTTATCGGAAAACTGTCTTTCAAAAAATTTCTTGCTACAGCTTTTTTTTGGGATTTTATAAAGCAAGGCGGTGGTTCGTTTCTTTGGTTTATTCCTGCCATTATCTTAATGTACATAACATTTCCTTATTTCAAGTCCGCCCTATCAAATTACAGTCCTTTTAAACGGTTAGCGATATCATTAAGTGTGTGGATTGCTTTATCATTCGCAATAGAATATGGTTTGCGTGGGATTGCTGACATTAGCATTTTTCTAATGCGTATTCCTGTCATTCTTTTAGGCATGTTTCTTGCAGAATATGAAGGGTTATGGTCCATAAAACGACGTCTTGTGACCGGTGTATTGTTATTTCTACCCGGTATTGTACTAGTATACCAATTTGGATATTTAAATAAGCTCAGAGCTCCATTTGATGGTATGTTCTACATAATAGCGCTGCCATGTGTATTGGGGTTGATTTTCCTGCTAGATGCCGCATTGCAGAGTAGTTCATTTAAATTTGCTGACATGATAGGTAATGCGACTTTGGAGTTGTATTGCATTCAGATGCTGATAGGAAGCGAACTTGTAAGTGCAATTTTTAAGCTGACAAAGATAAAAATACTGACAAATTTCATTACTTTTGCTATTGTGATCCTGTTTTCAATAGCTTTATCATATGTTCGTAAGTATATTGCTAATAGAAAGGCAATATTATATCCTGAGAAATGAAAAATGTTAAATTTTTTTATCTTATCTGACTAAGTCAGTATTTTCCACTTTAATACTGGAATATCTTATAATTAAACTTTTTTGGCATAATACTTCATAAGGGATTCAATTTGGTGTAATGCAGATGCAAATGAAAA
>JBAZFL010000250.1:0-3232 GCA_041653455.1 Clostridia bacterium | reverse complement strand
TTATTGCCTTTCTAAAAACGTCTAGCGTTAGGAGGTAAATACTAATCCACAGCGTCTGTGAAAATTATAGCATTAAGTCCTTGGAGAGGGACTATATATACTACTACTATATAATACGAGGAGGTAAAGAAATGAATTGCTTATGTTGCGGTAAACCTTTACCTAGTGATTCATTATATGACACAGCTTTATCCTGGCATAATGCTTGTGTTAGAAAATTCTTTTTTACCAATAAACCACCAATAATTGATATAACAGATAAAGAACTTGAACAATATGCAAAAGAAAACATTGATAAAGGGATTACTATTCCCGGTATCCAAAAAAAACTGTCTCTTCACCTGATTCGGTATGGTAATCCTCGATTAACGCTTTTGAACTATCCATCCGGATATATTTTAAAACCACAGGTTAAAGAATACCAAAGTCTTCCTGAAGCGGAATACTTAGCAATGCTTATGGCAGTGAAAAGCGGTATTATTGCAGTTCCATTTGCTTTAATCAGAATGCATGACAGCAGTTTAGCATATATTACAAGAAGAATTGATAGGATTTTATCGAACAAGATCAAAGTTGAGCCTCGAATGCTTGCTATGGAAGATTTCTGCCAGTTAAGCGAACGGTTAACACAGGATAAATATCGTGGTTCTTATGAACAATGTGCAAAGGTGGTATCAAGATATTCTACTAATACTGGGCTTGATTTATCGGAACTTTTTATCAGAATAGTATTTTCATTCGTAATTGGCAATTCTGATATGCATTTGAAAAATTTATCTCTAATTGAAACTGCACCTAATAGCCAGAAATACGTTCTTTCACCGGTATATGATATACTCCCAGTTAATCTCATTTTACCTGAGGATAAAGATCAGTTTGCTCTTACTCTTAATGGAAAAAAGCGAAATATATGCAGAAAAGATTTTCTTGTTTTTGCTGAAAAAGCAGATATACCATATAAATCAGCAGAGAAGATAATAAACAGTATTATTTCATTGAAAGAACTATATCTTTCCATGTGTCATGATTCATATCTGCCCGACTATATGAAATCAGAATTTGAAAAGCTTATAACCGACAGAATATCAGTGCTAATTGGATAAATTTGGCTATTCAATAGATGGTACATCTATATATATCATCGTCTTCATATCGTTTACGACCAGTGTATTATCTTTTAAAAAGGATAAGCTTCCATGACTTAAAACAAGCTCGTCCTGGACAAGGACTTTTTTCTGTTCAAGGTCAATGATTATGATACCGTTATTTTCATATTTAGTCTGAAATGAATCTATGGTAAAGTCATCTGCAATCAGAAGAGCAAGATATCTGCCGTCCTTTGATACCGCATGTTGGTTTATGCAGACAAATTTATCTGTCCAGCTACGTATATCCTCCACTGAATTAATATCAAAGTTGAAAATATATACTGTTTCACTATTATAAAAGTCATTAAATATCTTGGTTACATACTCATCATTCTTGTTAGCTACAAGGTAGTAACTGAGATATGATTGCATTGAGCTGAGATGTCCGGTATCTATATCATAAATAAAATAATAGTTGTGACGTGATCCTTCTCCAGAGAATGAGGATTCAAATATAAACTGGTTGCTGTTGATAGCTTTTATAAATTTGCTTTCTGTAAAAGGTAAGAATGATGACTCTGTATGATGAGCAATGAGATATTTCTTCTGAGTATTTGTATCCTCAAGATATATTCTCTTATTATCGCTTATAACCTTCCAGGAAGTTCCTGATATATAGTTCTCCTGATATGATTCCGATGTGTCAGCTATAATAACTTTTCCATCGGTATCAATAAAGTCTGTTTTACGAACATGATCCCCTTTATAGTATTTGAATTCGAAGACTTCATTCTGTTCATCCGGAAACATGTCTGTGAAGCTTAGTTTTCCTGCTAGGATTCTTTCATACGCAATGGAGCTTTCATAACTTTTTTCCCATACTATTTCATTTGTTTTGTAATTCACCTTGAATAATTTGCTTACAGGATTTATAGCAAAGAATATTACACAATCGTCATCTGATGGCAGATAATTCTCAAACCTCTCTGATGAGTCCTGATCATAGACAATATCCTTGGTAAGTTCCATGATAATAGGGCATTCGGACAAGTCTATTGTTTTAATAGCTGACTCAATCTGTGAAAGTTTTTTACTTAATATTTGTTCATTTGATATAATTCTGACATCTGTGGAGCTGACGTACTCTATTCCTGGTTTAATATCGATTTTTGTTATACTAGGGTAATTTTTGAAAGCTTCTTTCTGTATTTTATTAACACCAGGTATATCTGGTATAACTAATGTACTTGGAGGTGTTGCTATATAGCCTGTAATCGTATCATTATCTATAGAAAAATGTGTAGGATAACCTGTTCCCAGTTTTACCATATCCTCAGTAAGACCTGAAAATGCATCTTTACCAATATAGTTCACACTGTCGGGTATATTGACAAGATACAGGTTATTTTCTGAAAAAGCATTCTGTCCTATATATTCCAGGCCTTCAGGGAAAGTTATTCCAGCAATAGAATTCTTACAAAAAGCATTTTTCCCTATATATTTCAAACTGTCCGATATCTTTATATGCACAATCCCATCCGATCTGAATTGAGTGGCAGGATTATCATCTCTTTCCATGATGCGGTTCTTCCAGTAGTTATAAAAAGCATTTTCCCCTATATATTCAACGCCATTACCTAAATCAACCTCCACGATACCTGTATTACAAAATGCACGTTCGCTGATATATTTAACTGTATCGGGCAGTACTATTCCATATAATCGCTGTCCATAAAATGCGCCATATCCAATTGATTTCACTTCTACACCGTTTATGCTATCCGGAATGCTCACATATATTCCACCTTCGATATCGTAATTCAATATAACGCCGTTAAGTTCATCAAATTCGAAATATTTGCCATCAGTGTATTGGGATGGCTTTGAAGGCAGCTGCGATTCTGAAGGAGAAGGAGTAATTTCTGGAGACGGGACTAAAGATGGTGAAGGAGAGAAAGACAGTATCTCGTCTGTTACTTCCGGTTCTGTAGATGTTGTTGGGGCTTCTGAAAATCCTTGTGATGTCACCTCAGCATTATTATCACAGGAGTTTAAACATAAAGCTGCCATTATCATCAATACAAACAAAAACGAATAAAGAACCCGATTTCTTTTCATTTTAACCTCTGGAAATTATGGATTTA
>JBAZFL010000249.1:0-3237 GCA_041653455.1 Clostridia bacterium | reverse complement strand
GCCTTTTCTTACGGAATATCTTACTGGCAGAATCGCTACTGCTCATAACGGAAATATTACTAACGCTAAACAGATTAAGATGATGCTCGAGAAAAAAGGCTTGGATTTTTCCGCTACATCCGATTCTGAAGTAATATCCTCTTTGATTGCATATAACATAATTATCAATAAAGATCTTGTAAAAGGTGTTATCGAAGCTTCAAAGTTATTATGCGGAGCTTACTCGCTAGTAATAATGACCGGTGACAAGAAATTGGTCGTAATACGTGATCCCCATGGATTCAGGCCTTTGTGCATAGGAAAAAATGAATACGGATATGCTGCAGCATCAGAATCCTGTGCACTGGACAGCTGCGGGTTCGATTTTGTAAGAGATGTCAAACCTGGGGAAGTGATTATCATGGAGAATGGCGAGATAACATATGCCAATGTGGAATTGCATGCTCAGAAACAGGGATTATGTATTTTTGAATATGTATATTTTGCCAGACCTGATTCTGTAATAGATAATCTTAGCGTATACGAGGCCAGATTCAACATGGGAAGAATGCTTGCAAAAGAACATCCTGTGGATGCTGATGTCGTATGCGGTGTTCCTGACAGCGGATTGGAAGCGGCTATGGGATATGCTTATGAAAGCGGACTTCCTCTGGCTTCAGGATTTGTTAAGAACAGATATATTGGAAGATCATTTATTTATCCGTCTCAACTGCAGAGGGAACATGCAGTAAAAATAAAACTAAATCCGCTCAGAGCAAATATTGAAGGAAAAAGCATTGTGCTTGTTGATGATTCAATAGTACGCGGAACTACAAGCGCTAAAATCATTTCATCTCTTAGAAGTATTAATGCAAAACAGGTCCATATGAGGATATCTTCTCCTCCCTTTAGACATACCTGCCACTTCGGTACAGATATAGACAATGAGCAGAACCTGATAGCAAATCAGATATCTATTGAGGAAATTTGCAGAAGGATCGGTGCAGATTCACTTGGTTTTATAAGTGTTGAAGGATTAAAGAGCGCTTGTTGCAAGTGCTCCTTGCCGTTTTGTACAGGATGTTTTAATAATGATTATGGTACTGATTGTGTAGAAATGTCGAAATTTCAATTGGAAGAATGATTTTATCAAAGAAGAAGGAGCATAATGAAGAAAGCTAATAAATACTACGAAGGGTTGAAGCCTAAAACTAATCTTGATGACAAAGATCTAATTTATCTGGATATAAGAAAAGAACCATTTGATCTTTACGGGCTGTATGATCCTCTAAACCAGCCTGTGTTTAAAAGACTTCCAGATGAAGTTGCTAATCAATGCAATTTCGGAGTAAAGAAATACTATCTTAACACTTCAGGCGGAAGGATTCGTTTTTGTACAGATTCAATGTTTCTTAGCATACAGGTTTTTACTCCCGAGATATTCAGAATGAACCATATGACGCTTCTCGGCTCCAGCGGATTTGACATTTATGAAGACTATGATGAAAGAAGTGTGTTTTTAAGCAGATTCACTGCTGAAGTGGACAGTAAAGACTGGTATGAGATGAGACTAAGGTTTGATGAGCATAAACTGAGATATTTTACAATGAATTTTCCTTTATACAATAGTGTTGATAAGGTATATATAGGTGTTCAAGAGAATTCCCTTTTGGATCATGGAAAACAATATAGGCATAAGACTCCAGTCGTTTACTATGGGTCTTCAATAACACAAGGAGGATGCGCTTCAAGACCTGGAAATGCATATGAAGCTATAATATCCAGAATGTGTGATACTGATTATGTGAATTTAGGATTTTCCGGGTCAGCATTAGGGGAAGAAGCAATGGCTGAATATATTTCAGATATGGATATGAGCATATTTGTTTTGGATTACGACCATAATGCACCATCAATAGAGCATTTGATGAATACTCACGAAAAATTCTTTAAAATAATACGAAATAAAAAGCCGAACCTGCCAGTCATATTTATATCAAAGCCGGACTTTTCCGATTATTCATTTGACAAGATAAAAAGAAGGGATATAATCTATAAGACCTACTTGGGTGCGGTCGAAAAGGGAGATAAGAACGTTTATTTCATAGACGGACGAAGCCTTTTTGGAGATGATTACAGAGACTGCTGCACTGTAGACGGGTGTCATCCGAATGATTTAGGATTTTTAAGGATGGCTCAGAAGATAGGACAGATGGTTAAGGAGCTTATATAACAAGATGGAAGGTAAAAAGAAAATAAGAATAAGCACGATGCAGATTATTGCGGTTGGTTTCGTGTTAATTATACTTATAGGAGCACTGCTTCTTTCAATGCCAGCGGCATCAAAAGATAATATACGGATACCGTTTATTAATTCAATCTTTACTGCAACTTCTGCATTATGCGTTACAGGGCTGGTCGTTTATGATACATATACCCAGTTTACTTTATTCGGGCAGCTTGTAATCCTGGTTCTTATACAGATAGGCGGATTAGGATTTATGAGTATGGCAGGCATGATATTTTTAATGATAGGTAAAAAGATAGGTTTAAGGGAAAGAGGACTTCTGATGGAGACCATGAGTACTGTACAGATAGGCGGGGTCGTAAAACTTCTTCGCAAAATCATTATTATTACCTTTTCTATGGAAATATTTGCTGCCGGATTATTATCTATCCGTTTCATCCCTCTTCTTGGAGTATCAAAGGGCATATATTATGGGATATTCCACGCAGTATCAGCATTCTGTAATGCGGGATTTGATCTTATGGGGTTTTTTGGCCCCAGAAGCTCTTTGGTAGGATTTAATGCTGATGTATTGGTCAATATAGTTGTAATGTCTTTGATTATTATCGGAGGTCTTGGTTTCATTGTATGGGATGATCTGATGAAAAGCGGTTTAAAGTTTTCAAAGTACCGGCTTCATACCAAGATTGTGTTAATTGGTACTTTCACTCTCATAACTATCCCTGCTGTCATTTTCCTTTTTCTTGAAAACAATAATACTTTGGCGGGTATGACATTAGGGCAGAAGATAATGGCTTCATTATTTCAGGTAATTACACCGAGAACTGCTGGTTTTAATACAGTGGATACCGCTTCATTAACTGAAGGAGCTTCATTTTTAACTATTATACTGATGATAATCGGAGCTAATCCCGGCTCAACTGGAGGCGGTATTAAACTTACAACTTTATTTGTAATAATATTGTCCATAAAGGCTTATATAACTCATGCGCAAGATCTGAATGTCGGCG
>JBAZFL010000248.1:0-3243 GCA_041653455.1 Clostridia bacterium | reverse complement strand
AATATTTCTTACATCTGTTTTCTTTGCCAGATTAATTATATCTTCAACAGATAAATTCCTAAATGTTACTGATGTGAGTCCTAAACTAATCATTTTATGTACCTCTTGATCTTGTTTATATAAAAATCTGAAAAGCTGCTATACATAATATCGTATAATATGAATACTGTTATTGCAACAGCAAATACTATCCAGATGTTATATTCAAGCATTATCTCAGGAACAATTCCTGCAATTTTAGCAGCAAAAAGCATATTAACAAAGAATACTGCCGAAAAGTATAAAAGCTTTACTGCAAGTATAAATATTTTAGAACTTATTTTCTCAATCAAGAATTTTATTATTGCATATATTCCGAAAAAAGAGTAAAAAAGCAATAAAGAAATTTTATCAGTAGGCATTAATAAGGAAAGAATAAAAGATGCTATAGTGAATATGATACCCTGTTTCAAGCCATACTCGATTATGACGATACCTGGAGTCAGGCTAGCTAAAAAATAGAAAGCTAGTTGATAACCGGGAATTATCGTGCGTAAATATATAAAAATCATCATTATTGCAAGCAGTATCGCACTCCTAGCAAGTTTTTTGCTTTTATCTCTCATTATCGTCACTCTTTATCTACAGCATAAGCTCGCACAGAGCATGCATTGGCAAAGTCTGCAAAAATCATCATCGGCAGAACTATAACCTCTTCCATAAACATTACCTCTGTATGCATTTGCAGTGCCTTTTGTTTGTGAATAAGCTGTTGCATATTCTGAATTTGAAGGATCCATCATATGTGCTTTCTCAAAATATGAATATGCTTGATCATACCATCCCTGTTTTTGAAATATCACACCACGTAAATAATGCCATTCTGCATTTCTGTTGGTTGAATTACGTAGTATATTGTCTGCATTTGCATAATCTCCTTTAGCAATGTACTGTCTCGCATCAGCAAAACTTCCTTTGTAGCTTCCTTCATCATATGTATATCCATAATCTTTGCTTTTACGATTTTTGACAATCATATCGTAAGCTTCATTTACCTGCTGAAGCTTTTCATTAGCAAGTTCTTTAAGGTCACTTTCCATATACTTATCAGGATGGTATTTTTTTACCAACTCCCTATATGCTTTCTTTATAGTTTCATCACTATCATTTCGATTAACACCTAACACTTTGTATGGATCTGTAATAGCCAATTTATTTATCTCCGTTCAATATTTTTTCTGTTTTGTCAAAAAGACCTTCATATATTATATTCTTTACTATAGGATCTTTTAATTCATCGTCTATATCTTCATATAAATCGGTTGCTGCTTTAAGAGGAGCATATAGGATAAATGATGTACGTTCTCTTATATCTTCTTTGAATAAAAGTATATCTTGTCCTTTTTCGTATTTGAATCTTGTAAGATAAGGATTAAACATATTTTTCTTTATATCTTTTTCAATATCATCAAAAGCATCTGCTGAATATACCCATTTGCCGACATTATATGCTATCTTTCCAGCTATATTTTTATTTTGTTCATCAGTATCATTTAGTTTATACTGGCATATGTCTTTAATAATGTTTGCATAACACTCTGCCACTTCATCAATATTATCACAATTTTCATTTTCTAATCTTGACATTTCACTTATGTGCATATCAATTTTTTCTGTAAGATTCTTATATCTGTTCCTAATCTTCCTGCTATACCCTCTCATTACTTTTTCTGTTGTACTGTGAATAATATTATTCTCATCTTTTACATTATCTGCAAGTTTAACATAAGAAAGATAAATATTCATATCCGCAATAAAATCAACAGTACTGCTTCTTATTACTTTTTTCTTTTTTACAATCGGATGAACTATGCATCTAAAATCCGCATACTCTAAAGGCAGTTTTAAAAGCGCATCCAAAAATACAGCTAAAAATACACAGTCATAATTCAAAGTCAATCTTGGTATCTGACCCCATCTGTCTTTTATAGAATGACATATACCGCAATAATACGCATTATATTTAACGTATTCCTTCATTTTCAATTCAGGCGGGTAAGTTTTTATATAACCTATCATCTATGTCTCCATTCTTTTACTTTTTTTAAGCTCAACAAGGCTTAATACTGAATAAGCTATCAAAGATGCAATCTGTAAAGACATAGCGATCAGCATAAGTATGTTTGTTGTTGCTGGTCTAAGACTGAAAAGTATGCATGCTGCTATTATCACATTCAGAATTAGTGCTGAAAGTTTTCCAAACCATTTAGATGAAACTGTTATGTTATAAATAATTTTATATAAAAGACCACCAATCATCAGTATAAAATCCTTTACAAACAAAATAATCATTATCCATGCTTTTAATCGTCCTAAAAGAACAAGAATCACTATGGCTGAAATCTGCATTATCTTATCAGCAAAAGGATCAGCAAGTTTGCCAAAATTGCTGATCGCATTCAACTTTCTTGCAAGATAACCATCTGCTACATCAGAAAGAGCTGCCACAATAAACACAAGTCCAGCTACAAGATCATTTTGATTCCACAGAAAATAGCAGAAAATTGGAATAAGACAAAGTCTAATACATGTAATTATGTTTGGAATGTGTTTCATTATTTTTCTACATAGCTAATATTTTTGCAAGATTCATATCATAGTCAAATGAAGCTTTTTCCATTTTAATTGCTGCTTCAATATCAATGTCAACTATTTTATTATCTCTTAAACATATAGCTTTGTTATATATCCCTTCATTTAATATTTCTACAGCTTTAAATCCCATTTTACTTGCCATCAGTCTGTCTCTTGCAGTTGGACTTCCACCTCTTTGAATATACCCTAATATCGTACATACTGTTCTGATACCTGTTGTTTCTTCAATCTCTTTACAGATTTTTGCAGTATCCCCTACTCCTTCTGCAATGACTATACAATGGTCTCTTTTTCCTCTATTTCTGCCTTCCATTATAGGTTTTATTATATCCTGTTGAAAGTTATATGGAAGTTCCGGTATCACTATTGCATCTGCACCTCCTGCTATTCCGTCATTTATTGCTATATAACCTGCATGACGTCCCATAACTTCAATAACAGCTACTCTTTCATGGGAATAAGCTGTGTCTCTAAGCTTATCAATTGCTGAAAGGGCCGTATTCAAAGCAGTATCATAGCCGATACAATATTCTGTAGATGGTATATCATTGTCAATTGTCGCAGGAATAACAACGCAATTCATTCCTTCACGCAGAAAATCAAAAGCTC
>JBAZFL010000247.1:0-3257 GCA_041653455.1 Clostridia bacterium | reverse complement strand
AGCTGCAAGCAGTAATGTTAGCAGTAAGACATATACAAATGATCTTAGAAGATTTTTCGATATAAAATGCCTGTATGCATTCATGTCAGTAAAGCTTTTTACAAATATCCAAAATATAGATTTTTTCTTGTTTTCCATAAGTCTCCTGATGGTGATAAACTTTACTATATATTATACATCAAATGAGTAAAAAACGTACTGTATATATAAACTCATTATGATAAAATGTATATATGGACAAATTTATACTTAAATCAGAATACAAGCCTACCGGTGATCAGCCTTCTGCTATCGAGACATTAACAAATGGGATATTGGCTGGTAACAGAAACCAAACTCTTTTAGGAGTAACCGGTTCAGGTAAGACATTTACAATGGCTAATATAATTGAAAAGGTTCAAAAACCTACTTTGGTAATAGCTCATAACAAAACCCTTGCAGCTCAATTATGCTCAGAATTCAAAGAATTCTTTCCTGATAACAGCGTTGAGTATTTCGTGTCATATTACGACTATTTCCAGCCTGAAGCATATATACCGTCTACTGATACTTATATTGAAAAAGATTTATCTATTAACGACGAGATAGACCAGCTGCGGCATGCTGCTACATCAGCTCTTCTTGAGCGAAGGGATGTCATTATAGTAGCTTCAGTCTCTTGCATTTATGGTCTTGGAGACCCTGCTGATTACAAGGATCTTATGCTTTATATCGGAGTCGGAATGATAAAAGATAGAGATGAAGTTATAAAAAAACTAGTGGAAATTCAATATACCAGAAATGAAATGGATTTTAAAAGAGGTACATTCCGAGCAAAAGGAGATTCACTGGAAGTCGCTCCTTCAAACAGTTCCAGCAGCGCATACAGAATTAGTTTTTTTGGAGACGAGATTGAAAAGATAACACAATTTGATCCGTTTACTGGTGAGATATCAGGAAATGTAAGTCATCTTGCAATTTTTCCTGCCAGTCATTTTGTATCAAAAGATACGAAATTAAAAAAAGCAATTGGGAACATTCAAGAGGAACTTGATTCAAGAGTCGCATATTTTGAGAAAGAAGGAAAGATAGTTGAAGCATACAGATTAAATCAGAGAACGAATTATGATTTGGAAATGATTAAAAATATAGGTTTCTGCTCTGGAATAGAGAACTATTCAAGGCATATCGACGGAAGAGAAGAAGGTCAACCTCCTTCAACATTACTGTCTTTCTTTCCAAACGACTTTTTGATGTTTATTGATGAATCTCACGTTACAGTACCTCAGATAGGCGGAATGCATAAAGGTGATAGGTCAAGGAAGAAAAATCTTATTGAATATGGCTTCAGATTGCCTTCAGCATATGATAACCGCCCTCTGACATTTGAAGAGTTTAAAAAAAGACAAAATCAATGTGTATATGTTTCAGCTACACCTGGTAATTATGAGCTTGATGTTTCTCAGTGCGTAGCTGAACAGATTATAAGGCCTACCGGACTCATAGACCCCCAAATAGAAGTACGCCCTGTCAAGGGACAAGTTGATGATCTTCTTGCAGAAATACAGGAAACAGTTTCAAGGAAGAACCGAGTCCTTGTGACAACTCTTACAAAAAGAATGGCTGAAAAGCTTACAGAATACTACATAAGTCTGGATATCAAAGTTCAATACCTTCATTCTGATGTGGAAACTCTTGAAAGAATACAGATACTAAAACAGTTAAGGGATGGAACATTTGATGTCCTTATAGGTATTAACCTTCTTCGTGAGGGCATAGATCTTCCTGAAGTTGAACTTGTTGCAATTTTGGATGCTGATAAAGAAGGATTCTTAAGAAGTGCACGATCCTTGATACAAACAGCGGGAAGAGCCGCAAGAAATGTTACAGGAAGAGTAATTATGTATGCTGACACAATAACAGACAGCATGAAAGCTGCTATTGATGAAACCAATAGAAGAAGAACCATACAGATGGAGTATAACGAAAAGAATGGAATCATACCTTCAAGTATAGTAAAGGAAATAAGAGATAACATCCATTTTAAGGTTATGGAAAAACAAGACTCAAGATACTCATACAAAAAAGAAATACCAAAGACTGAAGTGGAAATAATACGGATGATTGATTTATATGAGAGACAAATGAAGAGATATGCAAAGCTTCAGGAATATGAGAATGCAGCAAGATACAGGGATATGATAAAAGAACTGAAAGATGCTCTTAATAGCGGCATTTGATGTTGAAAAGGGCAGTGAAATAGAGTAACATAGCACATGATAATCCCATGAAAGGAGAAAGGGCTATTAACGCCCTGATACACAATGAATAAAGTACGGGTCGGATTGTATGGAATTAACGGACATCAGATACATAATCAGATGATTAATCATGAGAAGGCTGAAGTAACTGCTATCTCAATGATAGAAAAAGAAAAACTTCCCAAAGAACTCATAACGGAGAGTGTAAAATTTTATGAGGATTTCGATTCTCTTTTAGGTGCTGATAATATCGATGTTATATCCATATGTGCACCAAAGAGAATAGATCAGAAAGAATTAACAATAAAAGCTTTACTTGCTGGAAAACATGTTTACAGTGAAAAACCATGTGCCTATACAGAGTCGGATTTGGATGAGATACTTGAGGTATCAAAAAAAACCGGTATGCTTTTTCATGAAATGGCTGGATCTGCTTTCGATGAGCCTTTTATATCTGTTACTGAGATTATAAAATCCGGAAAAATCGGTGAGGTTGTCCAGGTATTCGCTCAAAAATCATATCCTTTCAAGACTTCAGCAGGAAGGCCTCAGGATGATGTGACAGATGGCGGCCTCATAAGGTGGATAGCTGTTCATGCTGCAAGGTTTGTTGAGCATACTACTGGCTTGAAAATAAAAAATATTTATGCAATGGAGACTAAACATGGTAATCCAGTAAGCGATGGAGGTTTAAAAATGGCTGCAAGCCTTATGTTCTCACTGGAAAACAATGCTGTAGGATGTATCGTGTCTAATTACCTTAACCAGAATAATTTTCCTACATGGGGTAACGAGCATTTAAGAGTATGGGGAACGAATGGATTTGTGGAGATAACGGATGGACTAACTAAAACCAGACTTGTTACACCTGATTATGACGGACCAGTAGATATAAAATATAAATCGATTGATTATTTCGATTTCTTTATCGATGAGATATTATTCGGAAAACCTATGCCTTTAACCCTTGAAGAGGAGCTTCACCCTTTAAGGGTAGTAATAAGAGCTCAAGAAAAA
>JBAZFL010000246.1:0-3307 GCA_041653455.1 Clostridia bacterium | reverse complement strand
TGATAAAGGCGTACATATAGAGGAACAAAATTCCATGGGTATTATCAATATATGCAGCCTTCTTAGGACAGTATGCAACAACAAAGATTATTCAGTTAAGGTTACTGATAGTTTCTATAACAAAAATAATGGCGTTTATCTTTTTAACGGCGATAATTCAAATGGCAAATATCATTTAGAAATGACATCAGGCCAGCTCATAAGGCTTATCACTGGACATATGTCACTTGATGAATTAGTAACTTCAGAAAATGCTGTAATATATGATACGATAGCATGCAGGGAAATATCCAATATGCTTCCAAAAGTAAAGTGCTTTATTGTTGATGAGTATTAGAAAAAGAAATATCTATTTCATCATATCCTGTTGAAGGATCAAATTCGCTGTTGAAAACAGTATTGTCTAACTCAAGAATCACAAGTTCGCATGTAGTGTTTACAATACATCCTTCCTGCATATGTCCGCCGATAACAGAAAGGTCTTTTTTTGAAAAGGATATATGAAGATGGATTCTGTACTTTGATACTGTACCATTAACTGAAATTACTTCCATGCCTTCATCAATTGAATGTGATTCTTTTCCTCCAGCATCCCTTATGACAGCTTTTTTAACGCAGCCGGCACTGCTTATCACAACAGCTGCAAGTATGTTATTCTTCTTGCAGTAATTACTTATACTTTCTTTTATATCTTCTCCCTCAATTAATCGCAAACAGTGTGTTTTCATTATCATGTCCTGAATATAAAATCGCAGTTTTCCTTTATTTTAAAGTTTTTAAAATATGTATTTTCTAATGGTATCCACTCGTTCTTGAAGCGGTCAAGCATTTCTTCTCCGTTTCTGTCCAGAACTCTCTGCATCTGTGTTTTTTTATCTGTTTCCATAAATATGCGGACATCATATATATTGCCGAAAAACGGATGCATGCTATACGACCCTTCGATTATATTCAAGGATTTTGGAGAAATCTTCATCTCATTCATCAAACCAGTATGACAATCATATGCATAGTAAATGAAACCAGAATCGGTTTTGAGATTCTGCACGACTTCCCGGCTGAATCGTTCAAAATCAATATTCCCTCCAGGCTGCATGAATCTTTCATAAGTCCTCTGATGTTTTTTCAGAAAGAAATCATCCATATGGACTATATTGCAGTCAAATATTTTACTGAACATATTAGCAAGACTTGATTTTCCTGAAGTGCTCATTCCATCAATCGCTACATTTACAGTTGTCCTGTTTTTAATAGCGTGATTTACCAGCTTTTCTACAATAACCCATAAATCCATCTTATTTGCATAATCAGAACATATTACCCTATATGAAGGTGAATAACTATTTCTATATATTTCGCTATGATTTAACAGGGGACATCCAGCTTCATAATACTGTTTTTCAAATCTGTAAAATTCATCCATTAAAATGGGCATGGACAGTTTCATAACGGATTTCTCAAGAACTGAAACCTTCTGCCAGAACCCGTCTGTCGATCCTTGCGACATCTCTTTGCTAAGCATCATGATCCTAACGAATCTCTCATATGAAAATCCGGATTTTGCGAGCCATCCAAGGTGCACTCTCATGTATCCGTTTCCGATATCCTCTATATCGCTTTTGCTGCTTTTTTTGCTGCAGATTTCTTCTGTAAGCTTTAAAAGATTGTATTTGTAATCATTTGGCATATGCGCATTTCCGAACTCACTCTGGTATAGAAGTTTAAACCAATCTTTTATTTCAGATTCAGGATAAAGCTTATAGTGCTTTTCAATTATCTTTTCCATTTTACCCGTATATCCATATTCATCTTATTGATAATATTATTAATAGCCTTTATTCTCTGCATATCAAACTTGAAAACTTCCCTGTCATATGTAACGAATCCGTTAATTTCCTCTTCGACATCGGATAACTGTGTATAAACACATGCGCTAAGACCTTTACTAATATTTCCGATTATATATTTTTTATACAGTCTGTCATACGCTTTCTGGAGTGATTCTTTGTCTTTAAAGAGTCTGTACCCGAACTTTTTATTTTCAGAATACATATGACCAGGTGTCATAATAGCATATCCTCCAAATTCTGTTAAAGCTATTACCTTGTCATTCCTCTTCTTGAATCTGATTTTTGTGAAATATATATGATGGCTGAAAAAATCACTTAAACTGTTCTTCTGTTCATGCCATCCTGAAGTAGAATCTATATATCTTGTCGGGTCCAATGTTTTTAAAGCTTTTGTAAGCCTTACAGAGTCAAATTGTCCCCATCCTTCATTGAATAATGTCCATTGGCATAATGAAACGCAGTTATACAAATGTTCTACATAGTATTTTAGTTCTTCTTCGAATTTTATCCTGTAATATTCATCTTCTCTTGAAAAAAGCTTGTATCTGCTGTCATCAAGTCGGATGTTTGAAAAAGGTAATGCTGCGACAGTGCTGAATTTGTACTTTCCTCCTCCGTTTACAATATCCTGCCAGACCAGAATACCAAGCCTGTCACAATGATAATACCACCTTAACGGCTCTATCTTAATATGTTTCCTAATCATATTAAAACCAAGCCTTTTAATCATTTTCAGATCCTTAACCATTTCATCATCAGTTTTTGGCGTATATATACCATCAGGATAATAACCTTGATCTAGAACTCCATTATGAAAATATATGTCATTATTCAATGCAAGCCTTAAGAAACCTTTTTCATCACTTACTATGTTGAATTTTCTCATTCCGAAATATGATTTAACTGTGTCAGTTCCAGCTTTTATTTCCAATGCATAAAGATAAGGATCCTCGCATGACCACAAGTGTACCTCATCCATTTTGAAAATTATATGCTTTTGTTTGTCAGATAATCCCTGACAGATAACATTATCCTTGTCTATAATGGATGCATAAAATTCTTCTGATTGCGTATCAGCTTTTACGGTGACAGTCTGATTATCAATATCTGTGTCTATCCTGATGCTCCTGATATATCCTTTAGGCATTGACTCAAGCCACACGCTCTGCCATATTCCAGAAACAGGCGTGTAGAAAATTCCTTTATGGTCAAGTTTCTGTTTACCTCTTGGCTGGCTGACGGTATCTGTTGGGTCTGTAACTATGATATCCAGTTTGTTCGCGCCTTCTTGTACTACATCAGTAATATCTATACAAAAAGGAAGATATCCGCCTTCATGCTTGGAAACCAAGTTGCCATTCAGGTATACCTCGCAAATGTAATCTACTGCATCAAAATGTAATAAAGTGACTTCATTAATAAAATCCTTATGGATCTCGAATTTCCTATTATATGTG
>JBAZFL010000245.1:0-3318 GCA_041653455.1 Clostridia bacterium | reverse complement strand
ATTTTGCTTTTGTTAAAACAGTTGGTATATTCAGTTTGTACATTACATTTTTATCCTGACTGAATACTCGCACATTTACTCCTATAATATTATCTGTCTTATTTAAGGTATATCTGATATTGCATGCAGACTGAGAATATACAAAACTTGCTTCAATAATAGTTCTTAACTCACTGCTTTCAATAATTCTGACTTGATCAAGTTCCTTCTTATCAACTCCGCATATTCTTGCAGACTGAACTGGATTTGCAAGTTTGAATCGGCCTTTAATTTTAGGATAAGAACTTACTGTCATCCCCCATGAATCACAGTTATCCTGTATAACCAGCAATTCGCATGTTCCAGGTTTAATAAATTCTTTTCCTTTAATAACATATGAATCTAAAAGACCAGTTAAGCAGTTTATTTTTACCTGCATAGTACCATTATCGAAATAGATAAACTTATTGTCTGATTTCGGAAGATCAAAAGGTTTCTTTTCTACAATACGGTTCACAATATTGAACCTGTTCACTGACATCGGAGCTAAATCTGCCTGGAATACAACCTTTTTTGCCCAGTCCATTGGTACATTAGAACTCTCTTTTTCATTCTGGCATAAAACAAGATTACCATTTTCATCCACAACATCACCTTTTGAAAAGGTGTTAGGAATTCTGTTCTGTTCAGCTAGCACATATTCACACTCAACATTAGTTTTGACATTATAAGGATGAGGATTATATACAAGAACTGGGTATTCCCCCTCCTTGGCTGCTTTCTGTCCTTTAACTAACCTGAAATATGATTTAAATATCAATTTATCTGTTATATCCAATCCATGATCTAATCTCTTAAGGATGTCGTTTTCAACTATCTGAATACTTGAACCAGGCAAGGAATCATGAAATTCACAGAAAAGAAGATCCTGCCATGCGTCATGCATCATTTCATGCTCATAATTTTCCAGTAATCCATTAGCTATTGCGTGACTTTGCATCTTTTCGCAAAGTAAAAGCTTATTTTCTAATTCTCTATGTTTTTGCTTAACTCTTACCATGGAAGTATAACACCCTACACTGAATGAATGAAGAGACCTATTTATTTGCAGATCGCTTTCATTTCTCTGAAAATATTCATCAAAAAATCTATCCGGACAGGTATGGACAACCTCATCATCAGTTTCTTTCATAATTACCCTGATATCATCTAAGTCTTTCTTTGATGGGCCTCCTCCATGATTACCAACACCCCATAGTACTCCAATATCCATTTTACCCTGTTGATTGCCAACAAGAATAGGATATTTATTTTTAAACTCTCCTAATCTCGATCCATAACTGGTTGCTTTAAAGACATTAATGGATTTATTATTATACCCTTTCCAGTTAATGTGTTTATCATTCATGTTAGTATCATCATAAATAAGTTTTGCTGGTCTGCAAATTATGTAATTGTCATAACCTGCATCTTTCAATATCTGCACAAGACCTATGGTATGTCCGAATGGATCAAAGTTGATGGCAGTTTTTCCTCCATCTACTCCGAATTTCTCTAAAAAATATCTTCTTCCCTCTTCAATCTGACGAACAAAAGATTCTCCGCTTGGCATATTGCAGTCAGGCTGAAGATACCATCCCCCAATAACATGCCATTTTCCTGCTTTTACCAGTTCTTTTATTTCTTCAAATAAATCTGGATCATATTCTTCAATCCATTTATATAGAACCGCTTCATTATGATTGAATATATACTCATCATATTCCTTGCAGAATCTGACTGCAGTTTTAAATGTGGATATAGCAGCTGCTGCTCCTTCTTCCCAGTTCCATAACCATACAGGATCTATATGCGCATTGCATATAAGATGTATTTTTCTTTTTTCATTGCTGTTCATATCCTTTTATCCTCCATTAATATTTTCCTAATTGTAGTCCTTTATTTATAAAATACTCATATGTTTCTAAATTCACTGTGTTTGGTATTGAGTGATCAGAATGAAGAACATAACCAAATCCATCTTTTACTATAGGTATTTTAGTTTCCAGCTCCTTATCAATAATTGACTTGTCATTAGAGTAAAGAGTCCTTACATCAATACCACCCATTAAAGATAATTTATCCTTATACTTCTTATGAATTCTCAAAAGATCCATTCCGGCTTTAATCTCTATTACCTGTAAGCAGTCTATACCGGATTTTAACATTCCAGGAATTAAAGGTTCAACATATCCACATGAATGCATAATTACAGGTAATTTGCAGCTTTTTGCATAATCAATGGTTAATTTATGGGCTGGATACAGAAATCTGTCATACATATCATTTGATATGAAAGGCGCGTTCTTGAAACCCATATCCTCATAGTACCATATGCCATCAGGGTAACCTTCTTTTTCAAAAAGTATCTGTTGAAGTTCCACAGTCAGTTTTGCATAAGTCATACACATATCTTCAACCCATTCAGGATCATCTATCATAGCCATTAAAAAGTTCACATGTCCAGTAACCGGATGCATTAGTTCAAAGACATTTACTCCGGACCATACAAAGAACATATTTCTATCTTTTGCATATTGTTTTTTTATTCTGTATCTTTCAAAATTTATACGTCTATCAGAAGCAAAAAGTAATGGTTTAATCCTATCTTCCCATTTTTCTCTTGAATCTATTTCAAATCCTATATGTTCAGGAGTAGCATCATGTTTTTTATGCTTTCTTAGTAAAGCATAATTTCCATCTTTCTGTGTAATAGTATCTTCATCTTCAGCAATTGTAACCTTAACAAAATCCAAATCAGCAGTCATTGTGAATGGCCAGTACTCTATAATATCAAAACCCATTTTTTCTTCAATATCCTGCTGTATCCCCCATGCCTTTTGCGTATCTGACCAGAAATGCTCATATAGGCCAATTCTGTCTACAGGCTGTCTTTTCAATATTCTTTCAATTCTCTCTTGACTGGTTAATGACATATGAATACCTCGCTTACATAATTATACCAGTATATATAAAAATTAATAGTTTAAAAAAGATTATTCTATTGACTTATTTCCGCAGAAAATTATAATTCAGTATATGAACTATTTTCCTTATAAACTAAAATGGAGCATTAAATTATGAATAATCAAATACAATTGAACGAAGCACTATTAAATTCTATTCACAAATTCATTGTCACATTACGCCGAAAGAAAATGTCCAAAGATTTAGTATTTCATGAATTTGTAGTATTAAGAAACATACTTAACATTCAGACAGAAAAAAATACTCCTTTATACCCTTCTGATTTAAGTGACAGATTAAATCTATCAAGATCATATGTTACTTCAGTTTTAA
>JBAZFL010000244.1:904-3340 GCA_041653455.1 Clostridia bacterium | reverse complement strand
TCGGAGCCAAGACAGCCATCAGCACAGTTGGCCTTGATGGCGGAGCTATAGTGGATGTGTTTAATAAAGAAAGTGAAGATATAGCAAAAGCAGTAAGCGATTTAAAGGATGCTTTTCAAGACAGTGTAAACGATAAACTTAAAGACAGCAAAAAGGACCGCGTAGTTATATTCGTAGATGATCTGGACAGATTAAACCCGGCTAAAGCCGTTGAACTTCTGGAAGTCTTAAAAGTGTTTCTAGACTGTGAGAACTGCGTATTCATCCTGGCAGTCGATTACAGTGTTGTTACTGCTGGTGTTAAGCAGAAGTTCGGCAATCTTGTCGACGAAGACAAAGGAAAGAGTTTCTTTGACAAAATAATTCAGCTTCCATTCAAAATGCCTGTCGCGCAGTATGACATAAAGAAATACATATATGACATGCTTATAAAAATGGATATGAAGGTAGATTCGAAAATAATACAAGATTACAAACAACTCATCAGAACTTCCATAGGATTCAATCCAAGAAGTATAAAAAGGCTTTTCAATACTTATCAGCTATTGAATCTGATATCCTGCTGCAAGGCATCAAAAGTTCAGGAGGAGCTAAGGCAAAGGCTTCTGTTTGCTACTATCTGCATGCAGATGACTTATGAACATCTGTATTCGCTTATTGTAACAAGCTCTAAGAATGATGAATTAACAGGCAAGAGCCTTAGAGGACTTGCTGATCCTGATATGGTACGCAATTACAAAGGTCTGCCTGAAGAATTGCGACTGGTTAATGAAGATGGGAAGATTGATGAAGATGAGCTTATCAGAATGTGCGCATTCATGAAAGCATTTGTCTCTATAGTCGATATAGATAAAAGCAAACTTTTGTCCGATGAGGAACTAAACGATCTGAAGGAGATCCTTTTCTTCTCTTCTGTAACCTCGATTATGGAAGAAGCCAAGGTTAATACCGGCATGGAAGTAGAACAGAAGATAAGAGTAAGAAACAGAGCGATCATTGATGCTGTTGATGCAAAGTTAACCAGTATAATCGGAGATTTTATGATCTGGCAGCCAATTAAAGCTGAAAGCGATATAAAAATGTCTGATGTAAGCTGCTCGATCGACCTCATAACTTTAAGCGGCATTCCTTTTAAATATGAATTTTCCATATCATCAAAATCGATGCAGGACATATGCCTTCACTTAAAATTCATATGTACCCAGGAGATGCTGGAAAAGCTAAAGGAATTTTTTGGACCTAATCCTCTTGATTCAGAGATCCAGCCGATTATAAACGACAAAGGTTATGAGTACACATGCATAAGCATACCTGAAGCTGAATCTATTGATGTAATAACCAGCAGAATCAAAGAAGCGCATGAGATATTGAAGACTAAGGGATTTATAGCATAATCAAAAAGGATTCATTGAGAGTTTCCTGATATAATCAGGGTATTAAAAGAGGTACCTTATGAACAGTCAAGAAAGAGTACAAGCAGCCATTCACTTTAAGAAGGTAGATAAAGCTCCTTTACAATACAATTACACTCCCGTTGGATATTTCGAGCATGGGGATAAGCTTAATAGGCTTTATGCCTCTGTTCCTGATGACTTTGGCCCCTTTGAGAAAAAGGAAATACCGGTTCTTACCAAAGACCAATTAGATGAAAAAGGCAATTACCATGAATTCAAAAAAGATGAATGGGGTACGGTCTGGGAGTACAGGATATATGGTATAGCAGGAATACCTCATATATATCCTCTTTATGATATGTCTGAATTAAAGAACTTTAAGATGCCTGAACAGCCATCTATTGGAAGTGACCAGTTTATAAAAGACCGGCAGGACGCTATATTGCATAAGAAGAATTATTATCTTTCTCGGTTCGCAGGCACAATGATTGAGAAGATGAAAGCATTATGCCCCGATGAAAATGTTTACTGCGATATAGCTGAAGATACGAAAGAAATAAATGAGCTTGCTGATATGATAGTGGAATACTATGAAAAGAAGATACAGTATCTTATGGCTGTTGATGTGGATGGTTTTTACTTTGGAGATGATTATGGAACGGAAAAAAGCATGCTGTTAAGCCCTGCACTTTGGAGGAAATTCTTTAAACCCAGATGGGACAGGCTCTTTGACCCTATAAGAAAAGCCGGGAAGAATATTCATTTCCACAGCTGCGGTTATGTGCTTCCGATACTTGAAGACTTAAAAGAATTAGGCGTTCATTCCATATGGCCTCAGCTTCCAGCATATGATATGGTGGAATTTGCTAAGTACTGCAGATCGTTAAAACTAGCCGTCGCTATACATACTGACAGGGCTAATGTAATGACATTCGGCACGCCTTCACAGGTAAAAGACCTTGTAAAAAGAGAATATGAAACATTTCGTATGGATGAGGGCGGATCATGGTTTTATGTGGAATCCGATAACGGTTTCCCGTTT
>JBAZFL010000244.1:0-894 GCA_041653455.1 Clostridia bacterium | reverse complement strand
GGCTCATACATGTTGATGCGCTTTAAAGGATTGACTTTATCATAAAGAATACTGGATATTTCTACCTGATCCTGCAAAACTGATATGCTCTTTATTGTGGTACCTTGCTTGCTGTCAATGTAGTCGAAACATATATGGTATCTTCCATCTTTATCAGAATACCTGGTTATATCATAAGTTAATTCAGCTATACCCTCTTTGTTAAACATAGACTCATTCCATTTGCCAAGCTGATGATATGAAAGTGAATGATGCTCTTTATGCTTTATTTCCAGTTTCTCCAAGATACTTCTCATAAAATCGGTTATCCTCATACATATAGCAGCTGTGTCAATTATCCTTGTCTGGAAATGCGAGTTATCTTTGTCGATAATGCATTTCCAGTCCAAAAGAGCATAATACATATTTTTTGAGTTATTATGCATCATCTCATACATAAGTACCATCTGCTGGTCCTCTTCAGGATTCCTGTTCTGCATTTTCAACAAGGTGAAAAACTTCTGATACGCTCCCGCACACCGAAGAGCGGATGCTATACATTTACTTTCGGTCTCGCCTTCTTCATATTCTATCTGTTTTGCTGCTTTTACAGCCTTGTCAGCCATACGGATATATTTATCAATATCTTTAATCGCAGTTCTTGTAAAATCTGTAAATCTGAAGTCCTCTATATCGAACTTGGTCTTCATTATAACAGGGTAATTGAACATCTGGCTTACAATAAACCTGTTTTCTGCAAGAGCCCATGCAGGAGTCATATTCAAAGTGCACCATTTTACAAATCCGTCAGGGTCAATATCATTAACAGCAGCATATGCCCTCATGAAGGATTCCTCGTCTCTTCCTTTTGTGTTCCATAACCATTCGGCCATTGCCGCTACATTAAACCTGTGA
>JBAZFL010000243.1:0-3364 GCA_041653455.1 Clostridia bacterium | reverse complement strand
GCTTAACCCTAAAAATATCCATGCGAAAATGCCTGATGAAAGCCATTTTGGTGTTTTATCCATCTGAATTTTTATCTTTTTAGACAGATATTCTGCTGGTCCCATCATTGTATTAATCGGACACATGAATCCGCAGTATATTCTTCCAAAGAACAATGCTGCAATCAAACTTACAGCATAGAGAGCAAGCCAGATGAATGGCTTTCCTATAAGCATTAAAAATAGGAATATTCCGAAAAATGCTATCCTTATTATTGTTATCCATGTCTTATTCATACAGACCTCCATTATTTTAACAGTATACTTTAAGTTCTCTTATAAATGTGTTACATTGGTAACACAAGGAATAAAAATGGAAACACATATTAACTTAATCACAAAAAACATACCAGATGAAAAATATACGGAGCTTATAAAAAGTCAAATAATCAGTATAAGAAAATACTCAAAGGGTTGCTGTATGCATTTGGAAAATGATATCTGTACTCTTCTTGAAGTAATAATTGAAGGTAATGTCTCAATAGACAGGATAGACGAGGATGGCAATATAATGTGTATAGCTAATTTCGCAAAAACAGATATTTTAGGAGGTAATCTTCTTTTTTCCAAAACACCTTCATATCCAATGAGCATCTTTGCGAAATCTGATGTAATAGTAATGCAGATAAAGAAAGAAGATTTATTTCATCTTATGTGCGAGTATCCAGATTTCTTAAGAGCATATCTTGAAAACATATCAGATAACGCATTCATACTAGGTGACAGGATAAGAGGATATGTAAGACTTAAATTGAGACAGACGCTGCTAAATTACTTAAAGAAACAGTGCAAAATGCAGAAAAGCAATATTGTAAAATTAAATATGACTAAAAAAGACCTTGCACTGCTTATAGGGGTTCAAAGAACTTCCCTGTCCAGAGAACTTGCGAAAATGCATAGAGATAAGCTTATAGAATTTAAAGGAGATTATATAAAAGTTTTATAATTTCTCAAATTAGTTATTGACATATGTCATTAATGAGGTATACTGATAGTATCTGACATATGTCAGAAATAAATCAGGAGGTTACTGAGATGCCAAGATTTGATGGAACAGGACCAATGGGCATGGGCCCAATGACCGGCAGAGGGATGGGTAATTGCACAGGTGTAAGACGTCCTTTAGGTGCAGGTTATGCAGGAGGTTTCTGCGGTAGAGGAAGAGGATTTTACGGATATAACAGACCTTATTTTTATGATAATCCCCAATATACTCAAAAACCTCCAAAAGAACTTCTTCTAGATCAGAAAAAATATCTTGAAGAAGAGCTTGCATCTATCAACAAACAGATAGATGAATTAAAATAGTTCTTTAGGATACTTAAGTATAAGGAAGGTTAACCATGGCGAGACCTAGAAAATGGCGAACAGTGTGCGACCTACCCCAGATAAACCGTTTCGGCCCTATGTCTTCAACAGGCACAGAACTTGAAACAGTAGTAATGGCGGTGGATGAATATGAGACAATAAGGCTTATCGATCTTGAGGGTTTCACTCAGGAACAGTGTGCTGACCAGATGAATATAGCCAGAACCACAATACAGGGAATATACAGTGAAGCAAGAAAAAAACTTGCTGATTCATTGGTGAATGGAAAGAACCTTGTAATTGAAGGTGGCGAGTATACATTATGCAATGGTATAGGCCGGGGTTGTCAAGGAAGAGGCTGCAGAAGACATAGACATGGTAACGGATTCAATGAGGAATACTAGGAGGAATATATGAAAATAGCTATACCGGCAGATGAAATGAATTTAGACTCGCAAGTATGCATATCTTTTGGAAGAGCACCATACTATTTATACTTCAATACAGATAATGATAAAGCAGACTTTATAGAAAATACTGCAGCAAATGCACCTGGAGGAGCAGGTATTCAGGCAGCTCAATCGATAATTGATAACAAAGCCGATGTTCTTCTTACTCCACGATGCGGAGAGAATGCTGCAAAAGTTATACATTCATCTGGTGTCAGGATGTATAAAACTGTTCCAGGAACTTTGTTAGAAAATATAGAGCTTTATAAAAAAGGTTCATTAGAACCATTAACAGACATTCACCCAGGATTACACGGACATAGGTGAAGTATATGAAGGTTGCAGTATTGAGCGGTAAAGGAGGTACGGGAAAAACCTTTGTCGCAGTAAATCTTGCTTATTCAGACAAAAACTCTGTTTACATTGATTGCGATGTTGAAGAGCCCAATGGGCATCTTTTCTTTAAACCTGAAATAATTCAAAAAGCCGATGTAAATGTCAAAATACCTGTATGTGATGAATACTTATGTAATGGCTGCAGAAAATGTGTTTTATTTTGCGAATTTCATGCTTTAGCATACATTGGCAGCAAACTTATGGTATTCGATAAAATCTGCCATTCCTGTGGAGGATGCGAAATTGTATGTCCTCAAAAAGCGATATCAGAAAAAGATAAGACCATAGGGCATTATGAATATGGTGATTCAGACTATGTAAAGGTAAAAACAGGAATCTTAAATACAGGAGAAACTTCAGGTATCCCTATAATAAAACAACTGCTAAAAGACGATCCTTACAACACAGGTAAAGACATATTTATAGACTGCCCTCCTGGAAGCTCATGTTCAGTAATTGAAAGCATAAAAGATGCGGATTACTGTGTACTTGTTGCTGAACCTTCAACATTTGGAGCTCATAATCTTCAGATGGTGCATGAACTTGTCAAATTATACAATAAGCCATATGGAGCAGTCCTAAACAAATGCACAGATGGGAAAAACCCATCAGCTGATTATTGTCAAGAAGCTTCAATACCCATACTGGAGTCCATTGCTTTTGACAGAAAACTCGGACTATTGAATTCTGAAGGCAAAATTGCAGCACAGGAATCAGAAAACTATAGTAAGCTCTTTATTTCTTTACTTAAAAAGATAAGAATGGGGGTAGAAAAATGAAGCAGCTTCTAATTCTAAGTGGAAAAGGCGGTACAGGTAAAACCACAGTCGCATCCGCATTTATATCTTTATCAAAAGCAGAAGCATATGCTGACTGTGATGTTGATGCTCCTAATCTACACCTCGTCAGCCATAATGATGAAACTTACTTATTAAAAGGATTTTACGGCTTAAAAAAAGCAAATATCGATCCTGACAAATGCATATCATGCGGATTGTGTTATATGCATTGCAGATTTGGCGCGGTAATAGAAGGAGAAAAATATATAATTGATACAAATGCATGCGAAGGATGCGCTGTCTGCAAACTTGTATGTCCGGTAAACGCAATTACTATGAAACCTAATATAGTTGGTGATCTGATGCTGTATAAGAATGAGAAGAGAGTATTTT
>JBAZFL010000242.1:0-3368 GCA_041653455.1 Clostridia bacterium | reverse complement strand
AAGGATCAATCTTGTTTATCAGGACAGTAACTGCTATGTCGGTAACAATTTCATAATTCAATGTATCAGTTGGAGTATATGTGGCTATAAATTGTCTAGCGCCAGCATTTCCTACAGAAGTTGTAAGAGCGTTCTGCCATGAAAAACCTGCAGGTAATACTATGTCAGCTAATGTTGCACCATAATCTGCAGCTAGATTTGAAGGAACATTGTAATCTGGCCTTGCTTTAAAAACCTGAATAACAACATCAATACCAGTTACTATTGAGTATGTAAGAAGATCATCAGGGGTATATGTTGTCTTGAAAGTATTATTTCCTACACTGCCAACTTTTGTATACAGCGGGTCTTCCCATGTAAATCCATATGGCAGCTGAATGTCAGACAGCGATTGATTGTATGTTGCAGTTAATCCTGCAGGAACAGTAAAATCTGGTAATTGTGCTCCGTTTACAGAATCAGAACTCCTATCGAATATGAATACTTTGTTATTGTAGCTCTTAAAATCGTACTGAGCAATATTTGTAGCATATGAATCATATTGCACGTATCTTCCGTCAGCGCTGATTTCTGGAGGGCATTCAACGTAACTGCTGTCTCCATTTCCTTGTTCTTTTGCTTCATTTTTGCTTATTAACTGCACACTATTAGTAAGTATATCCTTTACAAAAACATCAATATTTCCATTTATATCATTGGTAATAAGATTATTAGCATATGATTTAAAAGCAACATATCTTCCGTCTGCAGATACTGAAGGCTTGTAACTGCTGTTATTCCCCTGTGTACCATCAGCACTAACAGATACAATTTGCATATTTCCAGTCTCCATATCATATATGAAAACATCCTCTTTACCATTAAGATCATTCTCAACAAGCGAACTCTCAGTCGAATAGAACACTATGAATCTTCCATCATAACTTACTCTTGGCTCATATCCTATTAATGCGATACCTGAACTGTAATCTTTAGATATAAGGTAGGTTGTATAAGTTTCTGTATCATATGCATAAGAGCTTGTCTTATAGTTTTCATATTTCTCATACACAATTACTTTGCCATTACCGCTTATGCAGGGGTTATAGCAGTTATGAGATGTTGAAGTACCATCAGTATTTCGGCTTACCAATGTCATTACATCTAGAAGCGAATCATACAAATATATATCACGGGTTCCGTTTGTATCAGTTATACCTAGATTATTTGCATCAGATTCAAATACAATATATCTTCCATCAGCACTTATAAATGGATTTCCGCTATAGGCATTACCAAGCCCATAAGCTGATTTGCTTATAATTCTTTTTTCTAGAGTGGATATGTCAAATAAAACTACATCAGTCTCATTATTATTATCATTTTCCACTATATTCGATTTCTCACATTCAAATACTACATGTCTGCCATCTGCACTGATTGAAGGATAATACAATCCTCCAGAAGCATCTGTACTATCGTATGACTGAATAATTGGCACCGATACTCCAGTGTTCCTGTCAAACATATAAATATCCCCGTACGAACTGGAATACCCGATTTTCAGGTTTTCCGAACCGGACACAAATAAGGAATACTGCCCGTCAGAACTGATTGCTAAATCCTTGCTGTAATCATACCCGTTTATCCCATACATATCGACACTGGTATGTATTACTGAACTGTTTGAATCATAAGAGTCAGCAGTTGTAAACAGAACTGTCAGTGAAGATTTTTTGTAATCATCATCTGCTATTTCTACACTGGAATTGCCAGCAGCATCATATGCATACAATTCAAACTCATAATTAGTTTCGGGACTAAGGCCAGTGATATACCAACGGTTCTCATATGAACCTGATTCATATCCAGTATCTGATAATAGTACCCTGTTTGAATAAACTTCATATTTTGTAACTGCTGTATCATCAACAGCATTAGGAAATTCAATAATTACAGCATTCTTCCCAATATCTGTAATTTCTATAGATGAATAACTATCAAAGTAAGGAGGATTGATATCCATATCAATAACAAAATTATCCGATATTACAACTTCCTGACCGCTTGATACATATGTATCATATCGATTACTTATAGTATATCCAGGTTTTGTCGCTTGTACTATATACCCCTGGTTTCCATCTGTAGGTACTACATTCACAAAAGAAAAATATCCGTCAGTATCGCTTCTTACTGTTCTAAGAATCTCATTACCATCTGGTGTTAAACTTCTTGCAAAAGCAGCTATCTGAGGCCATATAAGACTCACAGATGCATCAGTTATTGGCTGCCCTGAGGAATCAGTTACCCTTCCTTTAATAACACCAGGAACGTCTTTTATTACAGATATATCAAGAGTTACAGTCTGCCATGGAACAATCTGTATAGAACCGCTGGCACTTTGATATCCTAAATAGTCTGTTGATGGATCTGAAGGTGTATTTAATTCAACAGTCATCTGATCCATTCCATAACCATAAATACTTAAAGTTTTAGCACCTGCGTTATAATCCCAATACTTCGTAAAATTCCTTGAAGTATAAGCATCATAGTATGCGATATCAATTGGTAATCCTGTCTGAGAATCCAAAGCTCTTGCTGTAACTTTGCCAAGTGATTTAACTTTGAATATATATTCAGCAGTATTGCCCGCCCATGATGAAACATCTAAAACTGTGGTTGAAGCTAATTCATCTTGACCAGCAGGTTCATAACGCAACTCTGTTGCATAATTTGTTCCATCAGGATCAACCATATATGCCTGATTTACACCGCCATATTCCTGTTCGCCAGCTGGATATGCAGTATCAAATCCGCCAAGAGCAGTGATGCCATCATATGCAAAAGCAGAATCCATGTAAATTGATATATTCCCATTACTATCAGTAGTGTGATGAGGTGTAACACCATCAGAAGGTGCATTCCATGGCCAACCGGAACCCGCTGAATATAGAGATGAATAAACCACCCATAAAGGAACGCCTGCTGGAACAGGATTTCCCCACTCATCAACTATATGAATAATTGATGTACCATATTCTTTTACATCAAGATCATAAATATTTTCTCCACTTGTAAAATAACCGTATCTCTCACTCTGATGACCTGAAACACCAAAATTGGTATGAATAATTTTAAACTGTTTGCCTATTAATACATTTGAATATATAGAACTTATAGTAAATGAATAATTTCCATTTATATCAGATGTAGTGTTAATATTTATTGTTCTTTCTAATGATTCATTATAGTATTCAAGAGATACAGGGTAATTCCAGACTCCACTACCCTTTTCATTTGAAACTACTCCTTTAATGACTATATCTGCTGTTGCGGAATATCCTTTCATAATAAATGGATTAATCATCTGCAACAGAAATGCGAAT
>JBAZFL010000241.1:0-3391 GCA_041653455.1 Clostridia bacterium | reverse complement strand
TCTCCATGGCATTAATTTCATCTTTGCTTCCTTCATTATACGTTTTTATGTACTCTTGCTGTAAATCTGAAAAAGCATTTATCATGTCAATCCCATGACCATCGTTCTCCAACTCAATCTCAGCCTCCAAATAATCAGTGTACTGCTTTGTCTCTTCAATTAGTTCACATAATTCATCTACTTTGTCAAATATCATATTATTTCTCCTTCCAAGTGCCATGTATGGCCTTTAACTATTTTAACATTTATGAGCTTTCCTGTAAAATCTGCATTGCTCTTAAAATTTACTATTTTATTGCTTCTTGTCCTGCCAGTCATTATTGCATCATCAGTTCTGCTTTTCCCTTCTACAAGAACTTGAAATACTTTATTTTCATCATTAATATTGCTTTTCAATGTCATTTCATTAACTAAACTGATAAGTTTCGAAAACCGTATATTCTTTATTTCCTCAGGTATCTGATCTTCCCGATTAGCTGCAGGCGTACCAGTACGCTTAGAATAGATAAAAGTAAAAGCAAAATCAAAACCTGCTTTTTTGTAGACGCTCAAAGTTTCTTCAAAATCGCTATCTGTTTCTCCAGGAAACCCGACTATTATATCTGTACTTATTGTAATATCTTTTATTGAATTTCGTATTTTATCAATTAATAAAAGATAATCATCTTTTGTATACTTCCTATTCATCTGTTTTAAAACTGAACTGCTTCCTGATTGTAAAGGAAGATGAATATGATGGCACATATTAGGAATTTCCTTTATTGCTTTAATCAGATTATCCGAAAGATCTTTCGGATGGCTTGTCATAAACCTGATTCTGTCAATTGAAGGTACATCTGATATATAGTGAAGAAGTTCCGAAAAATCCATATTATAATAATATGAGTTTACATTCTGACCAAGAAGAGTTATCTCCTTAATACCATCTTTTGAAAGTTTCAGAATATCCATTTTTATATTTCCTGGATCCCTTGATATTTCTCTGCCGCGAACATAAGGAACTATGCAATAAGAACAGAAATTATCACAACCATATGTTATCGGTACAAATGCGGATATCCTGCTTTTTCTTTCTATAGGAACTTCCTCTGCTATTCCTTTGTTCTCATTCCATATATCATATATTTTCCTGTTCTGCGTCAGTCTTCTATATAAAAGCATTGGAAATTCATGCCGATTATGCGTTCCGAATACAATATCTATATACTTATAGCTTTTACTAATTTTTTCTACTACATGAGGTTGCTGCATCATGCATCCGCAAATAACTATAATAAGCTCTTTATTAGTTTGTTTTATCGCTTTTAATTCTCCAATGTGCCCATAAAGCTTAAATTCCGCATTCTCTCTTACACAGCATGTATTGAAAACAATTAAATCTGCACTCAAAATATCCGAAATTTGAGAATAACCCATCTGTATCAGCATTCCTGATATCTGTTCACTGTCAGCTTCGTTCATCTGACATCCTAATGTTTCAATATAGTATTTTAGATTTAGTCCTCGGTTCATTGATGATACACGATGGCAATACTCAGCCTGCTCATCAAATATTATGCAATCCGCAGAATTTTTTCGCAAATTATCCATATCCTAGATTATATCAATTATCATCAATAAATAAAATACCCGCTAGCTATTATGGCAACGGGTACATAATATTTAAATTACTGATTCAGCTCATCTCTGTTTGAAATAATAATACTCAGTGTTTTTTCAATATTTTCTTGAACAGATGCAAGTAAACCATCCGCATATTTCAATGCTGCCTTTTTAATATCATTAGCTTCCTGTACAGCATCATCTAAAACAATACTGTCATTTGCCGGTAGAACCGGTTCCTTAGATTTGGATTCCTGTATCATACGCAGAAGTTCCTTATTTTTTGCTTCTTCTTCCTGGTCTCTCTGCTTGATAGCATTTTTAAGATAGTAAATAAGATCGAGCATTTCATCTTTGCTGATAGATACCTTGTCAGAAAAAACAGTCTGCTTCGCGTTTGTTACAAGATCTTCCATCTGTTCAATTATTTCATATTCATTCATAGTATTATTATCCATCACATTACCTCACATTATTTAAAAGAAATTTTTTCCTTACATCATCAATTATCTCATTTGGTATCAAACCTTCAATAGGACCTCCGTGGAGAGCAAGTTCTTTGACTGCTGAAGAACTTAAGAATGAATAATTAATACTTGTCATTAAAAATACAGTCTCAATGTCCTCATCCATTCTTTTATTAAGAAATGCCATCTGCATTTCATATTCAAAATCTGAGACCGCTCTTAATCCTTTAACAATACATATCGCATTCTTTTTTTTGGCATAATCAATTAAAAGTCCATTAAAACTTTCTACTTCAACATTTTTCATGCCGTTTAAGGATCTTTTTATAAAATCTATTCTCTCATCGATCGAAAAAACGCTTTTTTTAAATTTGTTTTCCCCTACAGCAACTATTAGCTTGTCGCACATAACGCAAGCTCTTGATATTATGTCTATATGTCCTTTTGTAACCGGATCAAAGCTGCCCGGGCATATCCAAATTTTCATAACTCCCCTTTATATAAAACGCGAATACGCAGATTCCATACTTTCTTTTATCTGTCAATACAAGCTTTGCAGGCTTATCCATAACAATGTCCTTTTCCGACAACTCTGCAATTACAACTCCATTATTTCCCATTATATCATACATATCACTGTTTACAATAATTCTTTCATATAGCCCGATATTATATGGAGGATCAAAAAAAATATGAGTAAATTTTTTGTTTTCTTTACTTAGATTTTTAAGTGCAGTCTGCCAGTCGCTTTGAATTGTTGTAGAAGAATCTGAAAATCCACATTTTTCAATATTTCTCTTGGTCAAAGAAATATCTTTATCTATAAATACAGCTTCTTTTGCACCTCTTGATAAGCATTCCAGACCTATACTTCCTGTTCCTGAAAAGATATCCAGAATATAAGCATTAGTTAATGGATATCTTGCACTTACTATATTAAACAGATTCTCCTTGGTCCTGTCATATGTAGGCCTAACTCCATTGGTCTTAGGTCCTTCTAATATTAAGCTTTTTCTTGTTCCAGCAATTATTCTTGGCATAAAAATTCCTTAATCAGATTAGATTATATCACTATCACCTTTGCTTCTAAGAGCTTTCTCCACGAATATTACAAAGTCAGCCATTGTCATTGGTTTTGCATATATGTATCCTTGAATGGCATCGCACTTTAATTCTCTTAACAGCATAAGCTCCTGTCTTGTTTCTACACCTTCAGCTATTACCTTCATACCTAATGTCTTCCCTAATGATATTACGCCTGAAAGCAGATTAATGTTTTTATTAGTATTACTTGTATCAGTTTTTAGAAAAGCTGCATCAAG
>JBAZFL010000240.1:0-3446 GCA_041653455.1 Clostridia bacterium | reverse complement strand
CATCTTACATCAAACGCTAACAGAAAGCTTAAAGGTTTCTCACATGGTATGCGGCAAAGGGTGTTGCTCATACAGGCTCTGCTTGGTTCGCCGAAGGTTATAATCCTTGATGAGCCGACGTCAGGGGTAGATCCTATGGAAAGGATAGCCATAAGAAACTACATATCAAAAATAGCACAGGATAGTATCGTTCTGTTAGCTACGCATGCAATATCAGATATAGAGTGTATAGCAAACCAGGTTCTGCTTCTGAATAAGGGACATCTTATCATATCAGATACGCCGGAGACCCTTATAAAATCCATACAAGGCAAAGTAGGTGAGAAATACTGCACAATTAATGAGATTGCTGATATTCAAAAGGAATATGGAGTATGTAATATTTATCAAAGACATGATGGTATAGTTTTAAGGTTAGTCAGTGATGATTTACCAGCTGATTTTAAGAAGATAAAAAGTCCATTAGGTCTTGAAGATGTATATCTTTACTATATAAAATAAGGTCTTTAGTGAACTATTCCTCTTTTTCTGTTGTAATTTCCATATAGGTGGGTATAACGTAGGCATATGTGAGTTAAGAGAGAGATAAATATATTTTATGTACTTTTTGTATGGCTAGAGCAAAATACTGATCAATTTGACATAGTTATTAGTTAATGATAAAATCAATTTACAATTTTTCATACTTTATTATATTGAAAGAGAGGGTTAACTTATGCCATCATTTACTAGCAATACCTATACAATTAATTCAAAAACAATATATTATAAAGCGATTTTAACAAATCATGATGATATCATTGTAGCTGATATCGGAGATTTCGATGATTGTTATACAGCTGCAAGTGGTAGCTTATATGGAATTAATGGAACTTTTTTTTACTTGGGAACACCACCTCAAGCAGCTCAAAATGACGGATACTCAACCGGAGATGTCTATAGGATCGCAATATATGATACTCAATCTGAAAGGGATTACGGATTAATTAACAGACAAACAGCATCTAATTATGGGAATTGTGGTACTTATGTAAAACTTATCAATACGCTTCCTTCTGGTAGATTTGTTTTTTCTGATTCATTTACTGACTTTACAAATTATCAGTACATTGGTGAATCAATAACAAGAAGTAATGTTAGATATGCAATTGGAGGTATTAATCTATACTTAAATAAAACATATCAGAATGATGAAGCTTATTATTCAGAAACAGATGTTGATGCTGAAGATGATAATGTAACCAAATCATCAGTTCATAGGAGTGCAATCGTTTACCTAGGTGGAGAGACTAATGATACTTTATTATTGACAGTTTTCAGTGGCAATAACGATTTGTGTCAAAATGTTAATGGATTGAATTTATTTGAGTTAAGAACAATGATTTTAGATTTATGGGGACCGAATTTATATTATGGAATAGCACTTGACGGAGGAGGATCAACTCAAATTGTATACAGAGAAAATAATCAGAGAAAAACTGTTCGGACAGCAGATGCATATGGAAATACAAGAAAAGTCCGTACCATGGTATGCACATCGTGGTAAACAAATTATCTTACTTTTGATACTTTTATGCTTAGTGCTGATTTGTGGATGCTCTAATAAAAGTTCAAATACCCCTATTGCTTCAGAAAAAGGTGTTTATAGTGATTTTTTATATGTAAATGAAGATTCCTCTATAACCATAACAGGATACACAGGTCATGGTGAAACAGTATCAATACCTTCAGATATTGGAGGTTACCTTGTAAAAGCAATAGATAATGAGGTTTTTAAGGAAAGGACTGAAATAGTAAATTTTATCATACCTGATACAGTTTCCCACATAGGATTTGATGCCTTTAAAGGGACAAAATGGTATGACGAGCTTGATGATGAATATGTAATTGTCGGAGATGAAGTTTTAATAAAGTATAACGGATTGGAAAAAGATGTATTAATACCTACGTCCGTTAAAAATATATCCGCATGCGCTTTTAAGGAAAGAAATGATATCTTAACAGTTGAATTACATAAAGGTATAACAGGGATCCCTGACTATTGTTTCTATAACTGCTCGAAATTAACTGATGTTTATACAACAGAACAGATTGAATTTATTGGAGAAAGCTCTTTTGAGGGAACATATATTTATGAATTTGAAATACCTGAAGCTGTAAATGAAGTCTCAAGAAAAACTTTCTATAACTGCGTAAACTTAAACAGAGTGGTCCTTCATAATGGCATAGTAAAGATATCTGATCAAGCTTTCGGTCAGTGCAGTTCACTGGATGAAGTTAATGTAAAAGGATACCAGAATGTACAGATGGATTATCAATATGGCTTAAAAAGTTCAATAGTATTGCCGCGAAGTATTAAAAGTATAGGAGAGAATGTATTTGAAGGTTGCAGCAGTATTAAAAATTTATCAACGATTCATATTAAAGAAGGAATAAAAAACATTGAAAAAGAAGGATTCATATATATCGAAAAGCCAGGTTATGTATATATTCCCAAGTCAGTGACTCATATAGATGAGGGAATGTTTAATGATTATCCGGATATAGCCTTAATGGTTTATGAAAACTCATATGCCAAAGAGTATGCAAAGAATAACAGCTATAGTTATTACATACAACCATCTGATTTTACTGACAGCCAGTTTGAGAAAATATTGAGAACAGGATTCAATGCTTTGGGTTGGGAGTTTACATATGAGAATATGTTAAAGGTTGAAAGCATAATTATCTATCCCTATTTTGCTTTATCTGATGATATTGAAAATGCTTACTACAATATTGCTATAAACAGCAACAACTTCATTGCATATGTGGAAAATGATGGAGTGACAAAGATTGAATCATTAGAGGATTTGAAATATTTCAGCAATCTTGCTTCATTGGAGATACGGTCTTATACGGGCATAAGCGATCTTGGGTTTATCCTGTCATGCCCCTTTCTAAGCACGCTTTCTATAAATAATTCAAAAATTTCGGATATTGGTATAGTTACGCAGTTAGAAGAGCTAAAAGTATTAAGTCTAGATAATAACCCTATAAAGGACTTTACACCTATTCAGCAGTTAAAGGATTTGGAATTTCTTTCACTTGAAGAAAATGGTATAAAAAATCTTGTATTCTTATCAGATCTTACCAAGCTTGAATTCTTAAGCTTAAAGCACAATGAAATTGAGGATGTGTCACCTTTATCAGTCTTGCATAATCTCAAATATCTGTATCTTGATGATAACAATATACATGACATTTCTTCTTTAAAAGACCTTATAACGACAAAGATTACTGTAACTGATAATCCTATTGATTAACTCTTAGTGAACTATTCCTCCTTTTCTGTTACAATTTCTGTATAGGTGAATTTATGGAACATAGGAAGATATCATTAGGTTTGAATATTAAGTATGGAGTAATGCAGGCTCTTTACTGGATGGGTTTTGTAGCGACATACA
>JBAZFL010000239.1:0-3463 GCA_041653455.1 Clostridia bacterium | reverse complement strand
TTCTGCTTGTTGCTAAATATGCTGTTGATGCATCAAAATCTGCCGATTCAAACGGGTCTTTGGAATATTACGTTTATAAAATGACTTCTGATGAGACGCTCGAGAGAGTTCAGATTAAAATAGGTGCAATTTTCGATAATTATTACGAAGTGAAAGAAGGGCTTTTTGAAGGAGATAGGGTGCTTATAAGATGAGAAAAAGAAGCGGTAAACTGAAAATATCTGTATTACTAATGATAATTTGTACAGTCATCCTGTCATCTTGCGCTTCAAAACCGGAAACATATGAGATACCTGTTTTTGATACTATGGAAGAGAAATTTACTACAATGCAAGTTGAAAAACAGGATATTCATGACTGGGAGAAGATAAAGCTTTCATTGAAGACAACCAGCGGCACGACATTTTCATTTAATTATCCTGAATATGAAAAATGTACTCTTTATGTGAATGAACCGGGAACATCAGTTAAAAAAGGCGATGTGCTTGGCGTCATAACTGACAAAGATCTTGAATATGACTTAAGGCTCAAACAGGAAGATTTAGAGCTTAAAGAACTTTTATATGCTGAATTATATAATAAATACCTTGCTACGAATGAAGGGTATTATGAGATGCAGCTGGCTTTACTGGATGTTGAACAGGCTCAGTATAACTATAACAAAGCAGTTGAAAAAATGGATACCCTTAAGTTCAAATCCCCTATTGACGGTATAGTTGAGAAAGTCGTTGAAACATACAAGCAGATGAATGATTCATATAACAATCCATATAAGGTTTATACAGTTACATATACTTATGTTATTGAAAATTATCTTCTTGATATATCTGTTGCAGATGCAGGGTCTGAAGCTTTTCAAAAACTCGGCTTGAAACCAGATGATACATATCAGATTTATGACAGCAGCAATAATATTTACAATGTAAGGATTACCAGAATATATACATCAAGTTCATATAACTCATATTTGAGAAGAACTGTAAGAAACACAGTTATTACTGTTGAGTTCATAAAAGAAGAAGGCATAGATTATGCAAATGTCGTAAAATATGCCCTGTATTATAACCTTACTTTAAAACAGCTGAATAATGTTATTGTAATACCGAAAAATCTAGTTACAAAAACATCATCAGGCGAATATTACACTTATGTTCTGGAAAATAACAAGAAAACGATACGTTATCTGACGCTCGGTACTGAAGTATTGAATTCAACATCGTATGTCGTATTATCCGGATTGTCTGAAAATGATCTAGTTATTACTGGGTCAGTGATGGAATAGAATCATTAATAATCGATAAGCAGTATCCGATGATCGTTGCATCATCTGTATATTCATGATCAGGAGTGATTCCCGTTTTATGAATTGTATTTTCATTAGGCGTAAGAACAAGAAAAGTTGTTGCTTTTACATAATATCCGTTTTTAATCCCGAAAGTTGTCTGGCCGATACCTTTGCCATATGTTTTTGTTCCGACTGTAGTAACATTATCAAGATTTTCTTTTAGTGCATTAATGAATATTTCCGATGCAGATGCAGAATAATTATTCTGCATTATTAATATGTTATCGAATATCAATTCACCATCTTCTTTTAACTTTGCTATTTCCTTTCTGTTTCTATGCTGAATGATGTACACTATATCTTCATCTTTGAGAAAATAGCTTGACAGGCTGAATGATACATCAAGGTCTCCTCCGGTATTATCTCTTAAATCAATTATTATGTTCTTATAATTCTTTAATTGATCTACATAACTAATAAAAATATTCAGGCTTTCATCAGAAAAATTGGTAAATCTGAAAAGAGCTGTTTCTTCATTAAGAAATTCAACATATGTCATATTTGCTTTATCTGTACGGTTCTCAAGATATGATTCATATTGTGAAGGAGTATACTGGTAAGTATATGGGTCATTTCCTTTCTCACTAATCTCATTGGAAATAAGCTCAATAGCAAGATTGTCAAAATACTTCGTATAATCGCTTTTCTTTTGAATGCCTATACCGATATTGTCTTCGAAAACCTTATCGAGAGTATCAGTGAAAATGTAATCTTTGGAAATGAAGTATTTAAAGAAAAGATAATCATAATTTAACCAGATAATTGCTGACAATGCGATAACCAGAATCAGTAATCCAATTGCTGTACCCATCAGAATATTTGTTTTAAGCTGCTGTCTGTTCATTTTAATTACTTCCTTTGCTTAATAGTAGCAAGACTTGTTTTATATAAATTTAAATTTATTACTTTCATTATATAATATAAATATCTATAATGTTCAAAAGTCAGATAAATATTTATTAAACCAAGAATTGTTGTATAATATGTATTACTGATTAAATGGAGGACTAATGGGCAAGAAAAGCAATAAACTTGGAGAATGGATAAATAACGAGCTACCCGTAATAGCATCAGAACTTGAAACACTCAATGACGATTATTATTTACGGGAAAATACAATATCTTTGGCAGGTAAGGAAAGGGTAAAGAACATCTTGTTTCTTTTGCGTTCCGCTTTATTTCCTGGAGTGTACGAAAAGTGTTCAATAAGCAAAGCCAATGTGGATATGCTTATCGGAAATAATATAAGAGAAGCTGCAATTGAGCTTCGTGAAGTTGTAGAGAGGGTTTTCAGTTATAAATGTGATAAAGACTGCGATCATTGCGAGATTGATCCTGATGCGATTATTATTACTTTTCTGGAAAAGATGCCGGATATACGACGTATGCTGCAGACTGATATACATGCAGCATATGTTGGTGACCCTGCAGCACAGAGTTTTGAGGAGATATTGTTAAGTTATCCTTCGCTGGAGATGATGAGTATACACAGAATAGCTCATGAGCTATACAAGCTTAAAGTACCTTTAATACCAAGAATGATGAATGAATACGGCCACAGGGTTACCGGAATAGACATACATCCAGGTGCAAGTATCGGTGAGCATTTCTTTATGGACCATGGTACTGGCATTGTAATTGGCGAGACTGCGGAAATAGGGAATAATGTTAAAATTTATCAAGGTGTAACATTAGGCGCGAGAAGTTTTGAACTGGATGTGCATGGTAATCCGATAAAAGGCATAAAACGTCATCCGAAAATTGAAGACAATGTCATTATATATTCACATGCAACTATATTAGGTGGGGATACGGTAATCGGTCATGACTCCATTATCGGTGCTTCTGTATGGCTGATGAAATCCGTACCGCCTCATTCAACAATTTACTATAACTTAAGGAGTGATAAATAGACTTATGGCTGAATTAAGATGGCATCCATTAATAAAAGACTGGGTGATGGTAGTATCCCAAAGACAGAACAGGCCACAGATGCCAAAAGACTGGTGCCCTTTCTGTAAAGGCAGTGAAAAAGTGCCTGATGACTATATCGTACTGAAATATGACAATGATTTTCCTGCACTTTCTCTTAATCCCCCTGTTGAAGATGATGTGGAA
>JBAZFL010000238.1:0-3485 GCA_041653455.1 Clostridia bacterium | reverse complement strand
AACTCCACTTGCCGGATAAATAGCGGGAAGATTGTTTGTGGAAGAATCTAACCACATTCCCGGAACTGGCTGTATGTTAGCTGGTTCAAGGGCGAGGGTGGCACCCATTGGTTTTAGTGAATTTGGTACAACACTTGCGTCCCATACTATTGTGTTTGGTGAGTCACTTGTATTTACAAAATATATTCTATTCTCCCCGGATGCTGATGTCGTAAATCTAATAACGTTAGTTCCGGTTGTTAGCTCAGCCAGATTACCAACAGAACTATTTACACGTTGCCTAACATACCATTGACCTGTCATGGATGTAATATTAACAATAAGTTCATAATTCTTATATTCAGAAGATATGACACTTCCTATGTTTAGTCTTTCAGAAGCGGCGGCGGTAAATGTCAGCACTCCCGATGCAACAGAAATATCTGTACAGCCACCAGAGAAAGTGGCTCCCGAATAATTTGTCGCAAAAGTTGTACGATCATTCCCATCGTTTCCTGTGTCTACTTGGTCTACTGACCATTGCGGAATGTCTGCATCTACGGAAATAAACTCATTTGTCTGGCTCCCCCACTTCCAGGATTCGGGAATGCCGTTTTTAAATGCAGATTTATGCTCATCTGCGGTCGGTGCGAAATTCAACGGTATTGAGTAGTAAACGATTCCAGCGTACCGTGTCGAGGAAGTACCCATTGTGTAGCCGGAAACAGCATTGCTTACCGTTGTAGGCGCACCGGCTGTGATTGCCACGGAAGAACCGAGTTGAGCACCGTTAATCTCAAATAGAACACTACCAGCGGCGGCGGCTGTTTCTCTTGTCGTGGAAAATCCCAAAGATACTCCGTAGCCGTCCGTTGCTCCAGCGCTGCCAACTGTGGCCGTAGAATCGTAAGAAGTGGCATTTATGGTCAAACGCAAGTAACCAGTTGTTAGAAGTTTGAAAATATAACCGTTTGTTCCGTCATGTTTTTGATACAAAATAGTATCAGTAGCTGGTGAATAATCAGCAAGATTGACTCCAACAATATGACCGAAATTACCGGTACCGAAATCAATATCGTCATCGTCTGGATGTTGTATTCCACCTACGGCGGCAGATGCAGTCAACGCCACGCCCTGAGAGTAGGCTTTGGGATTGACAAGGGAATATAAACCAGCGTTAGCACTTGCCGCAGGATCAGCATAAGAAAGAAGTCCCGCAGCGTTTGACTGTAGAACATACCCATTAACCGCTCCAGTCGTAACCTGTAGCGTGGTAAACTTGCCTGTCGTAGCGGACGAAGCGCCGATAGTAGCCCCGTCAATCGTTCCGCCGTTAATGTCGGCTGTGGTGGCAATTAAAGAGGTAAACGTCTGTATTCCAGTCCATGTCCACGCCTTCTTGAGAAGTTGTTTTATTGTGTCCCATCCTAAATTCATATAGACCTCCTTAGGCCATTAATAACCAGCCGTCAATGACCGCAGTTCCGACATTGTCTTCTGAAATAAATATCTTCATGAACGGGGCAACTTCCGGCGTAAATCCGATTATGTCATATCCACTTGTACCAGAAGCGGAAGTGAAATTTGACACAATAGACGCTGCTGCCGAAGGTGAAATGTAAGTTGCTGAATCATCAGGTGAAAGAAGATAACCAACATCAACTTGACCAGCACCGGCAACCTTGATAGCCAGTGAGAAATTACCATTGATTGCCGTATCCCTGACCCGTACTTTTCCGCTTGTTAAGCTCCCGTTTTTAGCTAACGCCGAAGATGAGAATAATCTTATAGCTGATACAACGGGGCCGCTTTCTACTCCTAATCCTGCCGCCATAATAACCTCCTATTTTAAAACCTTTTATTTTCCTATACTTATTCTATCACCAAACCAACTTGACACTACTAATTCACACGATAACCTAATCCCCGTTACCGTATCAGTCATTGAAGAATCTATTTTGTGGCCAGTTAATGACATATATGCCAGAACAATAAGGGTGCATAAAGACAAAGAAACTCCTATTGGACGGATTGCCGCCCTTAAATTAACCACCCATTGACTAGGAGTTCCCGAAATATCCCTGTTAAACTCTTTTATTTTAGCCTCTATGTAGCCAGTAACAGCCTTGAGGTATTCAGGCATAACATCTGGTTTAGTAGTCGCCAGAGTCGAAAGTGTAGCTTCTGGAGTATCTTCACCTTTTTTAAGAAACTTCTTTTTAATAAAGTCAACTGCACTTGGTAGAATTAATCCTGCTATAGCAACTATTGCGTCAATTCCCATTAGTAGCCTCCGTAAATAATTTCTTCTAACCTCTCGATTTTCTCTTTTTGAAAATTAAGATCACGTTTAAGGTATTCAATTTGATCTTTCGGAGTCGTAAAAAACTCCCAATATGTCAGCCAAAAACTTATGTAAAATTCAAAAGGGTTCATTTTAATAAAACCAAATTGATGTTGGTTTGTCCGTACAGTCAGCATGAATAAAAGTCTTTGCTACTCCAATGCGCGTAAAACCTGCTTTTATTAATGATTCCACTATCTTAAATCTAGATAATCCATCCATGCATTTTATATCAGCCGCTTGCCCGGAAGGATGATTATCGGAAGTTGAACCAACTTCTTTGTTGTGTTTTTCGCACCTATACCCGGAATTAATCTGAAAAGGTATTCTAGCAAGTCGTCTGGCCTCGTCTATCATTTCGAGAAACTTTGGACGCATTGCGTTTCCTTTACAACATGGGCAATCAAATTCTTCTAATTTAAAGTTATTCATTTCTTATTCTCTTTCAGAGTTTCCTTGATTTCGCATATTGACTTTTCAATATTGGCAATGGACACGCTTGTTAACGTTTCCAGTTTCGTAACTCTGCTTTCCATAGCCAAAGCGTTGACGAAGAAAAATCCGAATATTCCGAGTAGGACTAAAACAACTTGCCACCATTTAACGATGATACTAGATTCTTGTCTTTCTTCTTCCATTCATCACCCCTTAATATTTAATAATATACATTACATAAATATTTTTCGGTCTTGTTTCACCGCTAACATCAGTACCATTAGCAGACGTGAATGTCCCCGGTGATACTCTGTTTGTGTCGCTACCACTAGTAAGGTTATTCCCCGGCCCTGTCAATATTACGGAATGGGTATGCTGTTCATAAGTGTCTCCCTGTTCTGTTCCAACGTGGTCTCCTGCTGTCATTGTTGCGCTTGCTGTATCTGATGCTGTTCTGGAAGCGGCATCGTCATCTACCGATGCGCCATGATCCCATCCGCGCATAAACCATCCACGATAATCAGGTAAATAGAAATGTGTTGCAGCAATTCTACCATAAGAAGTACCAATAACATTATATAATTGAGGATATGAAGCGATTAACTGTGAAGAACCATCACATTCCAAATATCCTGTTGGAACTGATTCTGTTGGCCACGGGAAAATGGCTCCGACAGGAACACCAACTGATTCAAATTGATCTCTTACTGCGTTCTTGGAAGGTGCT
>JBAZFL010000237.1:0-3496 GCA_041653455.1 Clostridia bacterium | reverse complement strand
GTTGTCGCTAATCTCGGCATGGACTCCTCATAGAACTCGTAATAACAAACTTCATCTGTATCTATCCAAAGTCGGTCAACACCGCCGTGGGATTGAGTTGTCTGACCATAAGAAACAAACTCAAACTGCAAGGGTTTTCCTCCCAAAAGAGGTTGACAGGTCACAAGGGGTTTCCTTATGGTAATGTCTTTTAAAACTAAACCCTTTGGTATCTGCTCCATTAACGCAGGGTAAATCGTGTTTCTGACTTCTCTTTCTGAATCGCCCGGCAAATTCTCTGCCGCCAATCTCACAACCCTGCACCGATCTTCAGGTTTGATGTTGTGTTCGGGGTTCGGGCTTAATCCCATTAACCGATATACGTTTTTCCTCTGTAAACTTTTTGTGTTATGATGTATCAATCCCCCTGCAAAATAATTGTGATATTTCTCAACTTCAAAATCATAAACTTCTTGACTTGGAATAGGTTCTATGCCTATAATATGATTACCTTCAATACATAAAGGAGTCTTATATGAGAAAAGTTGATGAAAGTATTTATTTAGAGAAACTGCGTAACTTAATAGAAGTTGATAAAGTGACGCAAAAAGAAGCCTCAAAAATCTTAGGTTTCCACGAAGAAACAACAAGACGTTGGTGTAAACTTCATGGAATAAAGACTCAACGTACTGGCCCAAGAAGCGGTTCTGGTCATCCCGAATGGAAAGGTGGTCGTGTGCTAATTGCTGGTTATTGGCATATTTATTCACCTGACCACCCTTACGCAAGACACAAGAAGAAGTATGTTGCTGAACACCGCCTTGTGATGGAAAGCAAACTCGGACGTTATCTAACACCGACCGAGGTTGTCCATCATATAGACGGAGATTCTCAAAACAACTCCCCTGAGAACCTGATTGTATTTCGCACAAACGCAGACCATCTAAAGAGTGAGTTGAAGGGAAAAATACCAAATTGGACTCCAGAGGGGAAGAAAAGAATGGGGAGACACAAAAAGAACGATACAATTCTGTAACCGTAAAGTACCCATTATTAGTAAGAATACGGTGGTTATCAGCCGCCTCAATCCAACGACCATCAGACATGGTTATTTTATAGCATTGGTGAAACCCTTCTTTTTTAAAAGGTGCTTTTGCCTTTGCTATAACTTTTTTATTTCCGTTCCACGCATAAACATCAAATGATTTTTTATTTTCAAAGAGCTTCCCTACTGGTATTTCACCATTAGGAGTTTCTATAAGTGTATGATATGTAACGCATTTTCCGAATCGATTGCCGGTGATTACCATCACAACACGGTTTCTTAATTTCAAAAGAGTCGAGAATACGGGTGTCTCAAAAAAATTAACAAACCCCTCGTATTGTGTATAATCAGCGTCCATTACGCTCCTAAACTAGCCATCGCTTTAAATCTGAAAAAGTAAACTGCGTTTCCACTCGCCGCTACACTCGCAGGGCCAGCTCCGGTTAATGTTAAGTCTCCACCTGTAACATCGGCAACGCTGTCCCAGTATATCGTTCCATCATCCAACTTAATCCCGACAATATCACCAGCTGCAACACCCGTTAAGCTGGTGATAGAAATATCTGTTTTCTCACTTGCGGAGATCGCTTCGGCAGAGGTTGTTTCTAACTGAAACACACAAACCCATCCGGGAGCAGCTGAAGCCGCCGGAGAATCATCATAGACATGAGAACCTGCTTTCCACATTGTTCCAAGAGTAGGTGATTGAGTGGCGATATGCGCTCCGGGGATAATTTCTTCATATCCAGCCCAGACAGCGGGAGAACCACCATCCAGAGATTGTATTGAAAAACTGCGTATTTTTAAAACTTCTGTTCCTGCGGTCAGGGCAACCCTAACATATTGCACATCAGCATGACAGGTAAAGACAATATTATTATCAACGTCTCCGCCCATTCCATAAGATCCACCTAGATTAGAACCATAGATGAAAGTTAATCCAGACATCCCCAAGATGTAAGGATGATTTGCACCTGCACTTGTTAAAAGAGTTCCGGTACTATCATAAGCATTAATGTAAACTCGTCCGCCATACCCACTCACAACATCTTTTTTAATTACAAATCTCTTATAAACAGACGTATCAACAAAAACGCCTACGCCCCGCCCTATGCCAACTTCGACATGAGTGCTGGTAGGTGTAATGTTTATATTGGCGACTGTTGGTGTCTGTACGGATGTATTAACTATGTGTACCCTAGGTATGTGGCACTTGGTAGCATCATAGTAACCCACTGTCTTGTGCATCGCCCCCGAATTAAAAACCTCAGTTGGACTATTAGCATGAGTCGTTGCTCTTGCCGTAATAACCGTATCGGCGTATGAACCTGTATGGCTAATATTGGATATGTTTCCAAAGCCGTATCCTTCATCTATTGTATTATAAGAGGATAAATTGGAAACAGTGGCGTGTGTCGTGCCAACATCCTCAAATCTACAATTATAAAAAGCATTTTTGGTCGAGTACTCTAAAAGAATAGGCACGCTGGTAGCCGCACCCGTCAGTTTTGCATTGGAAAGTTCAAAAGACGGTTTATAGAAATTGTTGTTGTTGTGGTAATAAGCATTATTTGATGTAATTTTGATTGCGCTTCTGCTTAGAGACGGATTTGTTCCTGAAAGGACCCCGAACCTCCCACCGTAAAAATTATTCTCATTGACCCATCCAGACGCACTTCCATCTATCAGCGTAACACCGTATGCATTATCAACGATATACTGTAACGTGATCTCATTATAAAAGAAACCTTTAGTATCTCCAATAAACTGAACGCCGTTAGTGAATTTGTTTGCTGATTGAATTAGAATATTTGACTGATAGCAGTTAAAAATCTTGATGCCTGTTGAGTCTGATTCAGTCCAATCTGATTGCGTAACTCTTGATACATTTAATTTCAGGTTTGCGTTCCAGTTATAATCTGCCGCTGCGCCAATCGTCAACGCCGTCCCTGCGGAACCGGCATCCCCAACATACAGAAGCGGAGAGTCCATAATCACATCTATTCCGGCACCAATAACAACTCCATTTTCAACTCTGTACCCAAGAGACGGAGGAAACCACATTTTCGGCCTGTAATAGCCCAAGACGGGAGTAAGCGCGGCGGAAGCAACCAAATCCCTGTTAGCGGCTGTTATGGCCGCATAGTTATCAGTTGAATTATCCCCGACTGCTCCACGCCACTGAACGGGGTATTTGTCCAGATTTTGGATTGTAACTGTTCCATCACCGGAAAATATCTGATAGTCGCCAGCGTCCAACGTGCCACTAATCGTAAGCGTTTTTCCGGTAGCGGGTGCATAAATAACACCCTTAGGAATATAGCCTAAATTAGTAGTAACGGTCTTGTCGGCAGAAATTGTATACGTTCCTAGAACTACGTCTCGAATATCAACATTGTACCAAGTCCAAGTTGTCCAACCTGTTTTTGAAATCTGAATGTCGAAACACTGGTCTCGGTTGTAGTCGAAGCG
>JBAZFL010000236.1:0-3500 GCA_041653455.1 Clostridia bacterium | reverse complement strand
AAGCTATTATCAATATCAAGAAAGATATTCTTTCAGGCATGTATGGAAAACCAATAAGACTAAAGAATATTGTTCTTTGGCCAAGGACACAAAGATACTTTAAAAGAAATACTTGGGCAGGAAAGATTAAGAATGAATCTGGGTACTGGATTCTGGATTCTGTTGCTAACAATGCTACTGCACATTATATTCATAATATGTTCTTTGTTCTGGGTGGTGACTTAAAAAGCAGTGCATGGCCTAAAACTATTCAAGCAAATATTTATAGGGCAAATGATATTGAAAATTATGATACATGTGTTTCAAGGATTATTACACAAAACGGAGTAGAAATACTTTACTATGCAAGCCATTCGACGGAAACAAAAGTTGAACCTCTTCTACAGTTCCAATTTGAAAAAGGTGAAATATATGCTGATTTCAACAAGGAGAAATGTATTTATGGGAAGATAGGGGACAAAGTGATATCATATGGCAATCCTTTTGATTGCGAGATGAAAAAAGTATTTGACTGTATGAGGACTTTAAAAGGTGAGGATGTGAACTACTGTCCTATAGAAGCGGCTATTCCTCAGTTAAAGACAATTAATGCAATCAGCCAGTATTATGATATTAATCAGATACCTCAGGAAAAACTCGGTTATATCGACGCAGAAGAAAATACGACAAAACTGGTGTATGTAAAAGGTTTGTATGAAGATATGATGTCTGCATATAACAAGGACAGGATTCTCGATGAATCATCGGAAATTATAGATATTAGCAGTTATGACCATTTCGATAATGTAAAGAAATAGGAGGAAGTTATGTATTTAGATCAAAGTCATATTAAAAAATTCCTGCGCGATATGTCACTTATGAGGTTTACTAATGTTAATGATGTTACCAACATCCATGTAATGGAAGTAACAGGCAGAATCAACCTGAAAACTTTAAAAGAAACTGATCTTTCTAAGATGAACCCTTATGAGAGCGGGACTATTTACGAAACAGAGGGAAACAGATATCACATATTCAGATTTAAATTAAGAGTCAACCCAGTGTATGACCAGAAACCTCTGGTGTTAAAAGCTGTTACAGGTTTCGGTTATGACTGGAATGAAGTACGTAACCCGAATTTTCTTTTATTTGTAAATGGTGAACCAGAACAGGCATTTGATTATGGACATCATGAGTGTTTATTAACTGATTGCGCTAAAGCATATGATGAGTATGACTGTTTCATCTTCGAATTTTCCGGAATGAAGAAGGGGCCAGTACAGCTTACTTTAAAGACTTGTTCACTGGATCATCCAACAGAGGATTTATATTATGACATAATGTGTCCTGCAGAATCAGTCCCTCTTATTGAGAGTGAATCAATCAGAAAGGATACAGTAAAATATCTTGTAAATGCGATTAATATGGTTGATTTAAGAAAGCCTTATTCAACAGATTATTATGAAACAGTTAAAAAAGCTGATGAGTATTTATTAGATGAATATTATGGAAAATACTGTGATGATGACACTTCAAAAGTTTTAGTAGCCGCGGTAGGCCATTCTCATATTGATGTAGCATGGAGATGGCCTCTAAAGGAAACCAGGCAGAAAACAATCAGGACATTCACTACACAGCTAAAAAATATGCGCGATTATAAGGACTTTAAATTCATAGTAAGCCAGCCACAATTATACAAATATCTTGAGGAAGATTATCCTGAACTAATTGAAAAGATAAAATTGGCAGTAGAGAATAATCAATGGGAACCTGAAGGCGCTATGTGGCTGGAAGCAGATTGCAACCTCATAAGCGGCGAATCATTTGTAAGACAGATTATGCACGGAAAGAGATATATTAAAAAAATGTTCAATAGGGATTCAAGACTGTTATGGCTTCCTGATGTGTTCGGATATAGCGCTGCATTACCTCAAATTATGAAAAAATCAGGCGTGGATTATTTTTCTACTTCAAAAATTTCTTGGAACGAATACAATGTAATACCATACAATACATTCATGTGGCAAGGAATAGACGGATCTGAGGTATTCACAAATTTCATAGTTGGAGGAAAAAGCCCAGATGAAAATGGAAAACCAAGGGTTAATTACAATGCCTGGGTCGATGCTGATAATGTTATGGGTACGTGGAAGAATTACCGGGATAAGAGTTTGTCAAAAGAACCTTTTATGACATACGGATTGGGTGATGGAGGCGGAGGACCAAGCAGGGATCATCTCGAACAAGCAATCAGATTCTCCAGAGGTATAAAAGGGATGCCGAAGTTAGAGAATATTAATGTAATAGAATATTTCGACAAGCTTTTTGACAAGGTGAAAGATGACAATAGGCTTCCTAAATGGGTTGGAGAGCTTTATCTTGAGTATCATCGCGGAACCTATACATCTATTGCGAAAAACAAAAAGAATAATAGAAAATCCGAAATACTATTACGTGATACTGAAGCTTTCTGTTCCTTGGCTGACAGGCTAGGATTGGACACATATGATAAGAAAAGGCTTTATGACACTTGGGACACTATTCTCTTAAATCAATTCCACGATATAATACCTGGTTCGTCTATTAAAGAGGTATATGATGATTCGGATGTGGATTATGCAAAGGTAATGAAAGACGGTAAGGAACTCTTACTAAACTCGCTACACGCTTTCTTGAAAACTGTAAAAGGAGAAAATCTTTGCGTAGTTTTCAACCAGTTAGCATTCAAGCGTGTGGATACTGTCAGACTTAGGACTGATAAATCATATAACAGCGTATATGACTCAAATGGGAATATGATCCCAGGCCAGACCATAATTGAAGACAATAAGCAGTACTTCATATTTGAAGCCAAATTATGTCCTTTAGGTTATACAGTCTTTCGTCTTTCCCAGGATAAGAATGAAGAAAAAGATGAATTATTCACTGCAACTGATAATGTTATGGAAAATGAGCATTTAAAAGTTGTTTTCGATGTCAATATGAATATATCTTCATTATATGACAAAGATGCTAATAGAGAAGTTATTTTGAAAGGGCAGAGCGCAAATAAAATTATTGCATATGAAGATAAACCGATTAAGTATCAGGCATGGGACATCAACATATACTATAATGAGAAATCTTATGATATTAACGATGTGACAAATGCAGTATTAGTAGAAGACGGTCCGGTTAGAAAATGTATCAGGATTGATAGAAAATTCATGGATACTACAATTACCCAATATATTTCTCTTGAGAAAAATGCAAGAAAGATAGACTTTAGGACGATAATTGACTGTAATCATGATGATATTCTTTTAAAAGCCGCTTTTCCTGTTGATGTACATGCAAACGAAGCTTCCTATGAAATACAGTTCGGTAATGTAAAGAGGCCTACACACTGGAACACGAGCTGGGATTATGCTCGTTTTGAGGTTTGTGCTCATAAATGGGCAGATTTATCTGAAGATGATTACGGAGTAAGTTTACTAAATGATTGCAAATATGGTCATGATATAAAAGAATCTGTTATCAGG
>JBAZFL010000235.1:0-3507 GCA_041653455.1 Clostridia bacterium | reverse complement strand
AATGAATAAGAATATCAAGGATAAATCGCTTATGCTTTATTCTGACAGCAAATATGGATACAGGACTTTAGAAAACAGTCTGGCCTTAACATTAATAAGAGGTTCCTATGATCCAGACCCATATCCGGAAATCGGAATGCATAAATTTATTATAACAGTCGGATTAACTGATATTAGAAGCAATAAAACTCTTATTGAAAAATCATCATGCATACTGCATCCTCTAATATCCATGTCAGTTAAACCACAAAGCGGCAAGTTACCTTTGGAGGGTAGTTTCATTACAGTCAAAGAAGCAGGAACATGTGTAATATCCTCAGTAAAAATGTCAGATTTGGATACAGAAAAAACTGTCATCAGATTATATGAGACTGAAAATATGATATCCAACAGTATTATTTCATTTGGCAGGAAAATTAAAAGTGCTAAAAAAGTAATGTTGGATGAAGTAACTGAAATAAAAGAATCTGAATTATCTTTTAGTGATGAAGATATTACAATTCAAGTAAACCCCTACTGCATATCAACAGTATTGATTGAATTTATTTAATTATAAAATAATTCTAACTCTGGCCATAGCAGATAAGATGCGAAAGTATTTTCGCATTTTATCTGTTTAAAATGAAAGTAAACTGAGTACCTTTACCTAATTCACTAGATACTTCAATAAGTATATTGTGTCTATTAGCAATCTGTTTAGCTATCGCAAGACCTAGTCCTGTTCCTGTTCTGTTAGCTTCATTGTCAATCCTGTAAAATCTTTCAAAAATAAACGGCATATCCTGCTCCTTTATACCGCAACCGTAATCTTTTATCGTAATTTTATTATTCATGCTCTTCACTTCAATAACACTATCAGAAGCAGAAAATTTAACAGCATTGTCGAGTACTATCATAAACATTTGACGAAGTCTTGCATAATCCCCTTCTATCTCTATATTTAATCCATCTGAGAACAGTTTAATTTCTATATTTTTAGGCTTTGCAATATGACTTGAGGTGTGTACTGCATCGGATATAACATCACTGAGTGATAATTTCTGCATATTAATAGAGAAATCCATATTCTGCAATCTTGATAACTCCAGTAGATCTTCTACAAGCCTTTGCAGCATTACACTGTCATTAAGAATCTGTTGGTGATATTGCTCTATCTGTGCCGGGTCAGTGACAACTTTATCAACTAAAGCTTCAGCAGATCCTCGAATAACGGTTACCGGTGTTTTAAGCTCATGAGATATATTTGTCATGAAATCCTGCTTCATCTTCATCAGTCTTTCACTTTCTTGGCTTGCAGAATCCAGTTGCATGCTTAACTGGTCTATTGAAAAAGCAAGCTGTCCTATTTCATCTTTCTGCTTAACCCCTGTTTTTGCCGAATAATCTTTTTTCGCTAATGCTACTGCGGCATTCTTCATTTTTTTAAGAGGTCTAGTGAAAGATACAGACAGTATAATACCAAGTATTACTGATAAGCCGAGCGCTGAAATAGTGCTGACAGCCATTATGGATATTCCTTGCTTTATACTTTCAGTCATTCCGCTTATGGATGAATGAAGCAATAAAGCTCCTTTTACAGAGGATCCTTCCATAATAGGCACACCTGCAGTCAGAGTAGGCTCATCAAGAAATCCGGAAAATTCTTCACTGAACGAGGATTCACCCTTAAAAGCATTCTGCACAAGTATCTCAGCATTAGAAGGCAGGTCTGAGTATGTAATTTGATTTGTCATTCCCCTGCCAGATATTAGAAAATCCAAGTTCTCATCAACAATCCAGATGTTTCCGGTTGAAATATCATCAAGTATCTGCATATATACTCTTATACCGCCTTGCCTGCTCCAGCCGCCTGACTCACTCATATATTCAGTTATATTCTGTGATATGGACTGAGCCTGCTTTATCATATCTGCTTTATAAAAGTTTATTATGTGATTACGGAAAAGAGTGATAAACAGAACGCTTATGACCAGAAAGAAAAGCAGAAGCGTAACAAAAAAGTAGGAAGCGAGCTTTACTGCCATTTTATTCTTCATTCTTTTTTTCCTCAAATTTATAGCCCACTGCCCATATAGTCTTGACATCCCAATTTTCATGCGGATATTCATTCAGTTTTGCGCGAAGCCTTTTTACATGAGTATCAACAGTCCTTGTATCACCGAAGTAATCATATCCCCAAAGCGTATTAAGAAGATTATCTCTTGTAAATACTTTTCCGATTGATGAAGCTAATGTCCATAAGAGCTCAAGCTCCTTTTTTGTAAGCATTACCTTGTTCTTATCTATCGTTACTACATAGTCCTCAATATCAATAACAAGATTATCTATCTGTAAAAGTGATTTCTTCTGCATTATTGTTTCTTTTGATAAGCGTCTAAGCACTGCTCTTACTCTTGCCATAACTTCCTGAGGTGAAAAAGGTTTAACTATATAGTCATCGGCTCCGATATCCAACCCCATTATTCTTTCGAAGTCTTCTCCTCTTGCAGTTATCATAATAACTGGGACATCTGATTCTTTTCTAACTTCCCTTACGACCTCGAATCCATCCATTTTTGGCATCATTACATCTAAAAGTATTATATCGAAATTATTTTTCTTTATCAGTTCCATAGCTTGAATACCATCATAAGCGAGAATGGTTTCATAACCTTCTTTTTTTGAGTATTCCTCAAGGATTGATGTTATCTGCTTGTTATCATCAGCAATCAGTATCTTTGTCATATGACACCTCTTATATAGATTATATCATCATATACACTTCATTTTGTGACACATTTATGGCATTACAAACGAATATTTCATAAACTTAGCAATAAAAAGACACACTTTTGACACATCCAAACTATATTATGTAGTTGCAGGCAGAAACGCCTCATAAAGAAAAAGGAGGTCATAAAAATGACAAAGATAAAAAGGTTAATGGTAATAGGGCTCGTAATACTTTCACTTGGAGCAGTAGCAGTTGCCGGAGTTGCAGCAACAGAGCATAAAACTCCCGCTGAAGCTTACTCAGCTTTGAGCGGTGTTACAGCCGAAGAAGCGTTGGCATTAAGACAGTCAACAGGAAAAACGTTCGGAATGCTGGCTTTGGAAGCAGGAAAATCAGAAGAATTCAAATCTATCATACTGGAAATGAAAAAAGACAAAATTAATGAGCTAGTTGCGAACGGAGAAATCACTCAGGAAGAAGCTGATGCATTGCTTGCTACAATTGAAGCAAATATAGCAAACTGCGATGGAACAGGCATGCAAGGAGCGAAAGCTGGTATCGGGCTTGGTTTTGGTACAAGAACCAGACAGAACAACACTCAAGGTGTTGGTGGTAATGGCGGTATGCAAAGAGGTTCAGGACAAAGACAGAATCTTAGAAGCGGTTCATGTTTAGGTGACTAATAGTACATTTACTAGCAGTACCAATCTCAAAAGAGCTCACTATCAAACGATAGTGAGTCTCTTTTAATATATTGCAAATTATAAAAAAAATACGAAATTTGATTGATATTA
>JBAZFL010000234.1:0-3522 GCA_041653455.1 Clostridia bacterium | reverse complement strand
TGGTAGGGGATGGGTTCTTTCTTTGTGAAATTAGCAGTATATTTCTCGCGTAGCGATTCAATCACGCCTTTACCCTCGTCTAGTTTTTCTTCCCTGCCGTGTTTCTTCCCATGGCTATAACCAATAAAATACATAGCCAAAGCAATTCCCCACATAAAAAAACTTACAAACAATGTTTCAATGTCCATCGATATCACTGAATGTTCCTCCATAATGTTCGGGGTTTCCCTGCTGTTCCCAAAAGATTTCTTCTTGCCTTGCATTATCAATCGCCGCCTGCTCAAATGTGTCATGGACGACGCGCTCGGTCATGGCGATATGTGCCTGGGCCGTTGTAATTTGTTGTTCTGGTAATCTCAGTTTAAGTGGTCGCGCCATGCAGATATGACACGCTTCATCGTAGCAATTATGAACAAGAATGCCTCCACACACCGCAAAGGCATGGGAGGCATGATCCACGTCTAAACAATAAACGTCTTGTTTGCCTACATACTCAATCTTTATAGGGGTTACGTACTCCTTGCCAACTTCTTTGTTGACATTTTCGGGAGCAATATTTTGAAAACTTTTGCCCTTGATACTCTTTCCTACAATACCCACATACTTTATCAACTTTTTTATTAAGGCTGTTCTTGCAATGCTTCTCGTATTGAAGCTTGTGCCACTTTCGGCCCTCTTTACTTCCGTGCCAGACATCGGCCCCTCGGTGCATAGACTTAATCCATTCGCTGTGGTTTGTGGTAATAGCGTGATCATGGTGGTGAGTAGATTCGATTTTCTTAAGTAAATTACCATACTGGTTATTGCTTCTATTGCCATCTCTATGGTGAATATCGTGGCCTTTTGGAATTGTTCCGTTATGATATTCCCACACCTTCCGATGAAGCCTCTTTCCTTTTCTTTGGAAATATTTTCCGCATAACCAATATCTTTCTCCGTTGAACTCCTGCGTTGTCTCGTTAATAAAAATGACTTCCATGATCGTTGCCCCCTCGGTTTATTTTCCGATATTCTAACATGGCAACTCTCATCGGTCAAGTATTTTCCTTCTATCCAATATCCTGATGTTAAAAGAAATTTATGATCTTCTGTGCAGACCACCGATTTACCGTTAGAGAAAGATACGTTAATCACGTCGGCCTTGTTCCGGGTCTTTCTGCAATCATGGTATTGCGTCAACTCCCCATTCACAGTTAATACCATTCCTGTTGTTCCAACCAGATCAGCAATACGCTTTTCTCCGTTATTCGTTACTACCGGCGTGTCTCCACTTAAACAGTGATCTTCCTGCTCGGTGTCAACGTCTTCAAGGGTATCATCCATGGAAAGAGCTGGAATTGTTCTTATGAAGTCCTTGCACGTTCTATAAATCTGCATCATTGGTCGGTCAACCTGAGCGCCCGATTCTGTTCGGGGTACATATAACCGCTCTCTAAACTGCTGGATCTTCTGCTTACGTCCGGGATCGCCTTTTGTAAGGAATATCTTTGCTAATGAAAACGTCTCTGCTGTGCTCGGTCCTTGCCCTCCGCCTTTATAATCCGGTTTCTTATTCCAGCAATCGGGACCGGCTAACCTGATTATCTGTTTACCCCAAATACCCATGTCCTTCTCGCGCTTGATTATCTCCTTGGCGACTTCCGAATCGACCATGCGTAACCCTTCGTCCGGCATCCCTGAGCCGCCATACCACTCGTTAAAGCGATAAACACGGCCTTCTCCATCTACCCACCACCAACCAATAGAGAATGGTTTTCCATAACCCCAATCGAAAGTCATATAAAGCGGAGCGTGTTTAGGAATAGACATGGGTTCTATAATATGCGCCTCGGTAAGCAGGAAAGCCTGTCCAATATAAACATCCCAATCACCAAGAAGCCACGCAGCTCTTAAGACTGGATCGGATATGGATTTTAGTTTATTGACGTATTTGGGATCGTTATCACAAAGAATTCTATTATCGTCGAGGAATGAAGGGATATAAACCCGTGTCTGTCCCTCTCCATCGGTCATTACTGTTCCCGGCTTTACGCCGAAAGTCTTGCCGAGTTTGAAATATTCTTTTACTTGATTATGCCCCGGGCCTCCGGGATTCCCTGTCCCAAACATCCGGCAAGGCACTCCGTAGGGTGATCTATTGGAGCCCTTTAGCTTCTCTACCATCTGAGTAAAAAACGGGAATGTGGTACATTCATCAATGGAAATCTCTGTGTATTGCTGCCCGACGTGATCCGAGACCATAGATAAAGACTGGATGGCTGGCATAATAACCTGAGCGCCTCCGGAAAAGCGTATATAGTTTGTCTGTTGATCTCCGCCTATTCTAGTTGCTGGCAAACCATCTGCTATCATCCCGTCTATCCTTCTGCGAAGCTCTGCAAATTCTTTATACTTCCGGCGTACAATGATTCCGTTCCACTTACTGCCCCATCTTTCAGCGCCGGCAACGTGCCTACCCCAAAGACAATCACTTTTTCCTCCACCACGCGAACCACCAAAAAAGGGAAAGTCTGCCGGACAAATAGCGGCGTATGCCTGCGGTCCCGGCTGTGGTGTCCAAAATGCCATTACCTGCTCTCTTTTTCCTTTTTAGTCATGTTCTTATATGCCTCTTCCCATTCTTTGATTGTCTTGAATTCCGGCGGCATATTGGTTAAAGTATGAGTCACGTCGATCTTCTGCGGATCGTCCGCCCCAGGTTTAACCCGGTCAAGGATTCCCAATAGAGATTTAACCTTGTCGTGCAGCTCAAATTCGTAAGTGGATTCGAGAATCATATCTTCAGAAGGTTTGTCTTTTGATCCTTGGCATGATTTAATTGTGCGCTTTTCTTTGATCTTTTTGATAATCCGGCTGGCGCCTGATTTTAATTGCTCAAGAGGGATAGCGTACACGGCGCCGCCTTCATCCACCTTGATAAAATCCGCCATGTCCGCAAAGCCGATAAGGGCTAATTCCTTAAGAACTTCATCCTGATTTACCATAGCCCTGGAAGCAATTAATTTCTTCCCCTCGTTAATTGCGGCAACAACTGTTGTATTTCGTAGCATTCGGGAAACAGTTGAACGTGCCGAGCCTTTAGCATACCCCACCCGTTCAGCGGCTTTTTCTTTATTAAGATCAATAAGATATTCTTGAACGAAACGGGCATATTTATCTGGAAGTGCGGCTAGTAATTCATCGTAAGATTGTTTGATATTGTTGTCTATGACTGGCTCTACTGCCTTTACAGGGGTTTCTTTTGTAGCATTTTGAATCGGCTTTGTAGCTTTCTTAGTGCTTTTCTTACTGTTTTTGCCTTTTTTCTTCTTTTCCACTCAAAACACCCCTGTTAAAATAGCTTATGGCGCAAGTTCTATATTTGGCTTTATGATACTATGGAAGTTTTAGACCTCAAACCAGAATGTTTAATCAATTAAGGATTTCTCCCAAATCACTTCCAGCTCTTTTTCTAATCTCTTAATATCATCAAACGCCTTATCAATATTCTCCAGCGTGTTTTTCATGTGAAACGAGCAATGG
>JBAZFL010000233.1:0-3526 GCA_041653455.1 Clostridia bacterium | reverse complement strand
AAGAACTCCTCCTCTTAAGATTACTGATACCATTTGATTACTCTCACTAATACCATTTAGTACTGCTGCTACAACAGTCGCGCATGCTCCTGTCCCACAGGCCATAGTTTCTCCTGAACCTCTCTCGAAAACTCTCATTTTGAGAGTGTTTTTGTCTATTACTTCAACAAACTCGGTGTTTGTCCTGTCTGGAAACATGATATGCTTTTCAAAATCCGGACCTATCTTATCCAGGTCCAGTAAGTCCAAAGATTTCCTGAGATTCTTTTTATTTGTTTTATCACTCATGAATATGACGCAGTGGGGGTTCCCCATAGACACACATGTCACGTTATATTTTTTTTCCGATACGACAATAGGTCTGTTAATATATGTATCTTCCATATTGGAATCATCATAAGCCATTGGTATTTCTTTACGTTTCAGATAAGCAAATCCCATATCCACTTCTGCAGAATCCACTAATCCTTCGTTACCAAGGAATAGCTTCAGATGCTTAATCCCGCTTTTTGTCTCTATATCTAGCTTAAGTTTGCCGGTAAGTTTGTTATCATATACATATTTTGCGACACATCTGATAGCATTTCCGCACATCGACCCTTCTGAACCGTCAGCATTGAACATCCTCATATAAAAATCTGCTTTTTTTGAAGGCTGTATAAGCACTAGTCCGTCAGACCCTATCCCAATATGTCTGTCACTAAGTTTTATTGCTACAGAAGAAGGATCCTCAATCCTGCAATCCATACAATTCACATATATATAGTCATTTCCAGCTCCGTGCATCTTAGTAAATCTCATAATACGCCATCCTTTGGTTAATTATACATAAAAATCATAGCTTGGTAAATATGCGAAATTCTCTTAATATTTAAACTGAAACAAGTTATAATGAAAAAAGGAGGTTTTATGAAGACCCTTTTTGAACTATACTGGATATTTTTCAAAGTAGGCCTTTTCACTTTTGGAGGTGGATATACCATGCTGCCTATTCTTCAAAAAGAAATTGTAGAAAAAAAGAAATGGCTTGCTACTGAGAATATAATTGACTACTATACATTGAGCCAGTGTACACCAGGCATTATTGCTGTTAATGTATCAACATATATAGGATTTAAAAAGAAAAGCTATCTTGGAGGGATTTTCAGTGCCCTTGGCGTGATAACTCCCTCAATCATTATTATTACCATAATTGCAACAATACTTACTAACTTTTTGCACATACAAGCAGTAAGCTATGCCTTTGCCGGAATCAGAGTTGCGGTGGCCGCACTCGTTATAGTAACAATAATTGATATGTATAAGAAATCTGTAATAGACTGGCTTTGCATCATTCTGTATATTGCGTCCTTCCTTATTTCAGTGCTGACTTCTATATCACCTGTATTCATCGTATTAGGTTCAGCTGTAACAGGACTTGTTCTAGGAACAAGAATGCAGGAAAGAAAAGTGAGGGGAAAATGATATATCTCGAGCTTTTCTGGGAATTTTTTAAAACTGGACTTTTCTCTATTGGGGGTGGTCTTGCCACAATACCCTTCCTTTATGACATAGGAAAAAGATATGACTGGCTGGATACATCAATAATACCTGACATGATAGCAGTTTCAGAGTCCACGCCAGGGCCCATCGGAATCAACATGGCAACATACACAGGGTACATGGCTGCCAAATTGCCAGGTGCATTAATCGCATCTTTAGCTATAATTCTTCCTTCTGTAGTTATAGTTCTTGTAATATCCAGGCTTCTAGCTTCTTTTAGTAAAGATAAGAGAGTTTTAAATGCTATGTATGGCTTAAGGCCTGCTTCACTTGGCCTGATATCAGCAGCTGCATTTGCAGTACTTAATGTGTCAGTCATAACATTTGATACCTTTATTGAATCAGGCAAGATTCTTGATATAATTGATATAAAGGCGTTAATACTGTTTGTTTGTCTTCTTGTAGTAAGGTTTTTCTTTAAAAGAATCCATCCAGTCTTATTTATCGTCTTTGCTGGGGTAGTAGGAATAATATTTAAGTTTTAAAAGGGGGGCTCCATGACTGATATCTTTAGGATCATATTTTCTGCTCTTGCACCTGTCGCAGCACTGATAATACTGCTTTTAGTAGTTGACAGACATGATAAGGAACCTGCAAAGCTTCTTATATTTCAGTTTATTGCCGGCTGTCTGATAAGCATACCTGCAATATTCATAGAAGGATTTCTTGAGCGCTTCAATATCTATCCTGAAACGCTTCTTGGAATAGCATACACTTCATTCATAGTAGCAGCCCTTACAGAAGAATCCTTAAAAAGAGCATCGGTATACATAGTGTCGTATCATAAACCTGCATATAACGAAAAACTGGATGGTATTATATATTGCGCTTTTGCCTCTTTGGGTTTTGCAGCTGTAGAAAACATTATGTATATAATAAACTTTGAAGCAGAAAATCCTTCTATCGCTCTTTATAGAGGTGTATTCTCAGTTCCTGGTCATATGCTTTTTGCAGTTACAATGGGGTACTATATATCTTTATCCAAATTCGCTCCAACACTCGCTCTTATGAGAAGATACAAAATTAAGTCAATAATATATCCTGTTCTTCTTCATGGGACTTTTAACTTCATACTGTCATTGAACCTTAACTGGCTTTTCGTTTTCATTCCTTTTGTTATTTTTCTGTGGATATTCAATATTAAGAAATTACATACATTCTCAAAGGAAAGCCGGTACTATAAAAATATGTATAACAATAATTATAACAACCGATATTAAGGATTACTTCTCAACATAACAAAAAAAGCATCAGATATTTGATGCTTCTTGTTTTTAAAGTTATTCTTAGCCCTTTACGGATGTAATATACTTTATAAGATTTTCGCTTCCTGCTAATTCTACAAAGTTCTCGTCAGGAGCATTATATTGAACCGTTATAAGTTCATATCCGTCTTCAAGAACGCCTTCCCACCAGTGGATGCATTCGTTCTTTTTCATTTTGTTCTGTCTGATATATTTTGTTAAATCATCCAGCTTGTCACATCTTCTTACTATCGTTGCAAAAATTTCTGCATATTTGGAATTGTCAACGGGCATCTTAACTTTACCTGAAGCTATATCAGCTAATGTTTTATCTAAACTCTTTACCGCCAATACATAATGCTCTTTTTTGTTTGCCATGTATAGATCCTCCTGTTCGTGTTAACCTTAGTTAATTATATCTACTTTGGGTAAATATGTCTATAAAAATATTCCATAAATTTGAGTGTGCTTATTTGTATGATTTATACAGTTAGTTGCATTTTGAGTACCCGCAAGCCCTGCAAATCACACATCCGCCATCACTTTCCAATGGACTGCCACACTCTGGGCAAGGTCTGCTTTCAGAAGATTTTTCCTCTTTCCTGATTAAAGTCTTAGTTTCTGATTCGCCATAATGAATATATGGTATTGTCTTTTTCACTTCTTCTTTCAATTCCCCATTCATCTTGGCCACTTTTTCTATCATTCTTCCGATTGCATCTGGACAGGATAAAATTCCT
>JBAZFL010000232.1:0-3536 GCA_041653455.1 Clostridia bacterium | reverse complement strand
TAAAACCTCATTCCATATTTCTTCAGCTTTACTATTCACCTCGCTAATACCTACACCATTAAGTTCTAAATCATGATTAAAAATAGCTTGTTCAATTGATATGTATGATGTGCTCATGGTGACTGCTGTCTCGTTACTTTTTAAAGCTATGTGAATAGATGAGCCTTCACCGCTGACCGCTAGTGAACATGCAAGATTTTTAGATCCATCACATACAAGGATGTTTGCTGTATCAACATGTTCTTTATTAAATTTATATACAAAGTACATTCTGAATCCTGCTTCTGGTTTTTTGTGGATTTGCTCTGTATAACCAAATAGTATTCCTTTATCTGGATCATATTCAAATCTTGTCAAACCACCAACAGACATTAATGAGAAATATGGCATTCTGTAGTCATCAAAGGATAATTGCATTGCTGCTCCCCTTTGTGTCGGGGATAAAGAAAGTGATGCATTATACTTTATAAATCTGACTGATAGCAGGTTTGGAGTCATTATTGCCTTGGCAGGATCATATCCAGACCAGACTGATCTGAAATCTGTGCCTGGTGTACCGCTTTGGACAAGCATTAGAAGAGCTCCGTAATCGCCAATCCAAGGGCTTGGCTGGTGTGTAAGCCTTATCCCTTCAATGCTTCGGTCATCAGGATGGAAAAACCAGGAATCCTCATTTCCTCTTGTTTGTGCACAGAAGCTTGCCATTGCGAAAGGAAGCTGAGTCAAAGGCAGGGTATTTCCATTTGAGAATCTTGGATTGGATTTTGTTCCTTGTTTAACATTGACATAATTAAGATAATTCATGATGCACCTCATATAAGGATATTATAACGGATATGGATCATAATGCATAAGATTAACATTAAAATGATATAAAGTTGAGGTGATTTAAAAGAATTTTTATTCCCATCAGTACAAGAATGATACCGCCAGCCATTTCAGCATGGGATTTGAATCTGCAACCGAAGAAGCTGCCAATATATACTCCTATGAAAGATAGTATAAGTGTAACAGCTCCTATGAAGCTGATAGCTGGAATTATTTTTACAGAAAGAAATGCGAAAGTAACACCTACTGCAAGTGCATCTATTGATGTTCCAATAGCAAGCGGCAGCATTTTTTTGAATCTTAACGGATTACTGCTGCCATCCGAAGTTTCGCAAGAATTATCTTTCCTGCTTTCTATGATCATTTTAATCCCTATGACAGCTAAAAGAACAAATGCAATCCAGTGATCCCATTTTTCAATGAATCCTGCAAAACTAGTGCCAATCAAGAACCCGATAAGAGGCATTACAGCCTGAAATACACCAAAATACAATCCTACAGTGAGGGATTCTTTCCATGTTGATTTTTGCAATGAAAGCCCTTTGCATACAGCTACTGCAAAAGCATCCATTGATAAACCGATTGCTATTAAAAGAAGTTCCCAAAGAGTCATTCCAGCTCTCCTTACATTTTCATACAATTATATAATCCTGTCATGACTATGGCAATAATAAATATTTATGCTAATTTCTAAATCGCATTGTTTTTGAGCTGTCTGTATGATAGAGTAATGATATTAAGACAGAGAAGGAGACAAATATGGACGCATTCTTCCCACTAAATAAAAATGTTAAAAGGAAAAACATCAGTTCATTGATTATTGCTATTTTGCTTTATATCGTTTTATCAGTTGTTGTTGGAGTATTGCAGAAGCTTTTAGGAGCTATTCCGGTTGTCAACTGGGTGATGGGTATAATCGGATACCTGGTTTGGGCTTACAGTGTAATTGGTGTTATACTGGCTGTCATAAAATTTTTGAAGTAGGAATTAGGATTTTGCATACAATGCCTTTCCTTAATTGCTTTATTTATGCATAACTATACTTTGATACGCTCAAAAAGAAAAACAATATCTTTACGGATAGCACAGAATGCTGAAATAATTGTTCGTGCTCCTTTTTTCTGTTCAAAGAGGGTAATAGATGAGTTTGTAATCAGTCATGATAAATGGATTGCTAAGCATTTGGATATGAAAAAAAACGAGCCTTCTGTCGATGAATTTACGAAAGAACAGATTAAGAAACTGAAACAGGAAGCGAAAAAGGTACTGACAGAAAAGACTAATTTTTATGCGGATTTAATGGGATTATATCCTTCATATATAAAAATCACTTCGTCTATGAGGAGGTTTGGCAGCTGTACGCAAAAAAACGGCATATGTTACTCATACAGGCTTATGCTTTATCCTGAAAAAGCTGTTGACTATGTTGTAGTCCATGAGTTATGCCACCTTAAGCATCGTAATCATCAGAAGTCTTTCTATGATCTTGTAAAAAAGTATATGCCTGATTACAAGGAAAGAGATAAGCTTCTAAAAAGAATTATCTGAAAACCTTAATCAGACAATATCCGTAAAAAGTATTCTTGGGAATGGAAAAATGAACCCGACCATTTGTTTCCATGAAATGAATTACCTTTTCCTCATCAGATTCCGGTATGCAGGCATATATCATTTTAGGATGAAAATCAAGTTTTACTGATACATCAACGCATGCGGTCTTATTTGAATTACGGGTATAACCTTCAATAGGTGTGGATAACGAAACCTGTTCATTATTTTTCGAAATTGCTTTATCGACATTCATAATATGTATTGCTGCATTATCACCATGTTTGAAAAGAGAATATAATACCTGTACAGATGATGAAACAGTAATATTCTTTTCAAAAATTACTGAATGGAGAGCTTGCCCTCCGGTTTGCTTTAACATATCTATTGCATAATCAGGAGTTGGATTTGAAAGGGCATATTCATCCATATAATTTGGAACTCTGACTGAATTCTGATACTGGTCAATACATTCCTTATCATCAATTACAAATATGCTGCCTTTTCCAATCTTTTTCATTCCAGGAGCAGGAGGAAGTTTTGTGAAGATTTTATCTGCTCTTCCTGGTTCGGATACTCCCTTATCGTCATATATTGCGAATAGCCCGATTACAATCAGATTACCGCCATTTTCCACATATTGATATAGCTTTCTGAGCATCATGTCAGAAAGCATTTTTGTATTTGAAACTACAATGTATCTGAATGAAGAGTATATTTCTAAATCCTCATTCTCAAACACCATATCTGTCATAAACCCATATGCATAACTTGCCATCAGCCATGTTGCGAATCTTTTCATTGTCTCCTTATAACCGATGCTGTAGTCTCTTGTATCTGCAGAAAGCAGGAAAGCGAGGTCAGATATTTTCTCTGGAGCTTCAAAAAACTGCTTATGCCTGATCTCGAAGTTGCGATAAACATATTCCTTCATCTGTCCTTTAAAATTTCTGGAGCATTGTGTGAACAGCTGGCCCCATACTTTGCATAAAGCCCATGAGAAGTAAAGCGAGTCATCTGTTCTTGGGTAAAACATAGACATCGATGGTATACTGCTGTGTCTTGCCATAGCAAATCTGTGTATAGCTTCAGTTGCAATATCATAAAAGGATTCCTTTATGACTATAAGGGAGATATTCTCCTGGAAAACAAAATCCAAA
>JBAZFL010000231.1:0-3563 GCA_041653455.1 Clostridia bacterium | reverse complement strand
ATATCCTGATAACCTTATATCTTTTTCTGTTAATATGTTTTTCGGATAGGTGGTACATAAAATCTCCAGTCCTGACATATCCGAAACTTCTTGTGCATATACTGCAGATTCCATGACATCTTTTGCGACAGTAAAATCCTTAAGATGCGAGTTGTTCACAATATATGTGGCTTTCAGTCTTGATGCTGCTTCTATTGAACGGAGCATTGATACTGCGTCATACGCATTTTCTATCATGGAACGGTTATGATTTATTACATAAAGCATATCATATGGCTGGTTCTTTATATTCTTAAAGAACTGCCCCATAACTGTCGCTCCTGCATCATCTCCTCCCATATCGAATATAGCATAACCTTCTGTATCGAATGCTGAATACATAGATGCTGGAATAGCGGGCGCATCCAGATTAGTGTTAGCATAAACAGGGGATATGACTTTTATATTCTTTGATTCAAGCATATTTTTGTGGTCAGATGAGCGGAAGTATGGATTTACAATATCCATATCCGCTAAAGTGACTGGCAGATTTTTTCTTTTTAGATCCAGTGCCAGATTAACCGCGAAGTTTGTCTTTCCGCTTCCATAATGTCCGCATATTATAACTATTTTTTTTAAACTTTTCATTCAGCCTGCACTTAAAAATTAATTATTCTGTAGTATATCACTAAATCGATTTAAAGCAAACATAAAACCGTAAAAAGGTCTGTTGAACGTATTTTTTATTGCGCTCAATGATATATATATGTAGAATATATCTTAATAAAAGAACGGAGGACTCGTTATGGAACCCAAGATATCCGAAATAGCCCAGAGGATTAAAACATTAAGAGAAATATTCGCATACACGGTTGAAGAGATGGCATTGGCAACTAATGTCACGATAGAGGAATATATGAATCTGGAAAGCGGCAAGCAGTCTGATTACTCGTTTACATTCCTGTACAGGTGTGCTGAAAAGTTTAAAGTGGATATAGTGGAGATACTGACAGGTGAGAATCCTCATCTTGCGCAGTATGCAATAATCCGGCAGGGAAAAGGACTGCCAATAAAAAGAAGAGAGCATTTCTCATATAGTCATCTTGCTCCTAATTTTAAAAACAAGACTGCTGAACCCTTTTTAGTCAGAGCACCTTACAGCGAAAAGGAACAGAACGAACCTATTAAGCTTAACCGTCATGTTGGACAGGAATTCGACTATATAGTCCAAGGAGCATTGAAATTTAAACATGGAGAACATGAAGAGATGCTATATGCGGGAGACTCAGTATACTATAACTCCGGAGTGGACCATGGCATGATAGCCGCTTTGGGCGGTGAATGTGTTTTTCTGGCCATAGTAATGAAAAACACAGACAAGGAGTAATTATGAGGAATATAAATTTAAGATATGTAGAAGAGACATATGATGATAATGGCGTGCTTACAAGCTATAGGCTTAAGTTCCCTGATAGCTTCAACTTCGGATATGATGTTGTTGACGATATAGCTGTTAATGATCCTATGAGGGTAGCGCTTGTATGGTGCAATCCTAGAGGTGAGGAAAAAACATTTACATTTGCCGATATGAAAAGACTTTCCGACAAAACAGCAAATTACTTAAGATCGCTGGGTGTTGAGAAAGGCGACAAGGTTATAGTGATACTAAAACGTCACTATCAGTTCTGGTATACCGCAGTAGCTCTTAATAAGCTCGGAGCAATTATGGTTCCGGTTACATTCATGATAACAGCACATGATGCAGAGTACAGGATTAATGCTGCTTCTGTAAAAGCGGTGATATGCACCGCTGAAGGCTATGCAGCTCAGGCTGTGGATGATGCTTTGGATAAATGTCCCAGCTTGAAGATACGAACTCTGGTTTATGGGCACAAAGACGGATGGGATGATTTTGATAAAGGGGTTGAAGAAGCTGATGGGTATCTTGAAAGAGTAGAGACACATGTAAAAGAGCCTCTCTTAATGTATTTTTCGTCAGGCACATCAGGTTATCCCAAAATGGTACTTCACAATCATTCATATTCTTTAGCTCATCTTTTAACAGCAAAGCACTGGCATAATGTGAATCCTGACGGATTGCATCTGACCATTGCTGATACCGGTTGGGGAAAAGCAGTATGGGGTAAGCTGTATGGACAGTGGCTTATGGAAGCGGGAGTATTCGCATTTGATTATGATAAATTTGATGCATCGGAAATACTATCCCTAATACCAAAATACAAGATAACTACATTGTGTTGTCCTCCAACGATGTTTAGGTATTTTATTAAGGAAGGATTAGAGAAATTCGATCTTTCGACTCTTACTTATGCCACTACAGCTGGAGAAGCTTTGAATCCTGATGTGTTTGATACATGGCATAATGTGACAGGACTGAAATTAATGGAAGGATTCGGGCAGACCGAGACCACTCTTACAGTATGTAATCTTGTAAATATGATTCCAAAACCAGGCTCAATTGGAAAACCTTCACCTCAGTATGAAGTCCACCTGTTAGATATCGAAGGAAATATATGTTCAACTGGTGTGACTGGGGAAATATGTATAAAAACCGATCCATATCCTGATGGTTTAATGGATTGTTATTACAGGAATGATGAAATGACGAAATGCGCTATTCATGACGGATATTACCACACAGGCGATACCGCATGGAAGGATGAGGATGGTTATTTATGGTATGTAGGAAGGAATGATGACATTATAAAGTCATCTGGATACCGGATAGGGCCCTTTGAAATTGAAAGCGTTCTAAACAGTCATCCAAAAGTGCTTGAAAGCGCCGTTACAGGTGTTCCAGACGAAATAAGAGGACAGGTGGTCAAAGCAACAATAGTAGTTGCAAAAGGAGAGAATCCTTCAGAAGAACTTAAGAAAGAACTTCAGGACTATGTCAAGCGCGAAACAGCTCCATATAAATATCCGAGGATAATTGAGTTTGTTGACCAGCTGCCAAAAACAATAAACGGAAAAATACGCAGAGCAGCAATAAGACAGCAGGACAATAAATAGAAAAATATGATATTTTACGTGAAAAATATATTTTTTGAAGGGAAACTGTTGTTTATAAGCATTTTTTAATATAATATAAAGTGAGCAATTAAGTATTGTAAAGAAGTTGAATTTAAATAAAGGGAGTCAGAAATGAAGAAAAACAGAGTAATTAGAATTTTAACATTGGTATTAGCAATTGTATTAGTGCTTTCATTAGCAGGTTGCGGACCAAAAGGAAAAGTTAAAGATGTAGTAGAAGTATTCGTTGAGAAAGCAAATGCTTTGGATTATCAAGGTATATTTGACCTTATGGCATCCGATGCAGTAAAAGAAATCAGAGGCAACAAATCTCTAGCTGATTTTCTTGCAGAAAAGTCATCTGAGGAAATTGCTGCAGCTATAGTAAAACAGATAGTTCCAATGGAAGTTAGCGATCCTGTTAAATTCCTTGAGACATTAACATTTTCATATGAAGGAGCAGATATAAGAGAAGATTTCTCTTCCTTGTATGCAACAGTAACATTTGAAATGGATGGACAGACAGTTACAAAAAATGCTGTTTTCAATAT
>JBAZFL010000230.1:0-3567 GCA_041653455.1 Clostridia bacterium | reverse complement strand
TTAAACCGATATAGACACGGCCGACAGGTTTATCATGAGTTGCTCCTGTAGGTCCTGCAATACCGGTTATAGAAATCCCAATCTCAGTTTTACATAAATCCCTTATACCTTTTGCCATTTCAATTGCTGTCTCACTGCTTACTGCTCCATAATTTTTCAGAGTATCATATTTAACTTTTAATATAGTTTCTTTAATCTCATTCGAATATGCGACCACCGAACCTTTGAAGATACTAGAGATACCAGATATATCAGTAAGCATACCGGATAACATTCCTCCTGTACATGATTCTGCAAAAGATACAGTAATATTCTTATCTATCAATATTTTTGAAGTTACTCCCTTAAGTTCAATATCCTTATCAGAATATATATATTGTCCAAGTCTGTCATATAAAATATCCAGTACAGGCTTCAATATACTATCCGCATTATTTAATTTTTTATCATATCGGGCTGTTATTCTTAGCATAACTTCGCCTTTTTTTGCATATGGGGCTATAGTCGGATTAGTTTGGGAAGAAACTATATCTGATATAAGTGTCTCCATTGCCGATTCACCGATACCGAACAATCTCAGATAAAGTGATTTCAATCCTTCAGAATTTTTCTTTTTAAAATATTCGATAACATACTCATCAAACATAGGCTCCATTTCCCAAGGAGGTCCTGGAAGAAGAACAATATTCTTCTCTACTCCGTAAATAGAACATTCAATAATGCATCCAGCTGCTGTGCCATTTTTATTTGGTAGTATTATCGAACCTTCAGGGTAATATGCCTGTTTTACATTATTAGAAGTCATAGTCAGATTTTTTTTGCTATACTTGACTTTATCAAAATATGCCTTTATTTCATCAAGTAATTCCTGATGAAAAATCATTTCTAAGCCAAGTGTTTCTGCTACAGTCTCTTTAGTTAGATCGTCTTGTGTTGGACCTAATCCCCCTGTAAGAATTACAACTTCAACGCGTGACAATGCATTATTGATACACTCTTTCAACCTTGCTGAATTATCCCCTACTACTGTATGATAATGTACATACACTCCGCATTCAGGAAGTTTTCTAGACATATAACTAGCATCAGTATTATCAATCTGCCCCATCAGCAGCTCTGTACCAACTGCAATTATTTCTGCCTTCATAATTTTGCCGTATTCCTAAAACCATTCTGCGCAAGTATTTGTATTGCAGCATCAACATCACTTACTTTGAATATTACATGAGCTGTATCATCTTTTTTTGCAAGAAAAGCATATATGTATTCCACTGATATTCCATTTTTATGAAGCATTGACAAAGGCTTTGCTATTCCTCCTGGAATATTGTCAATATCAATCGCAATAACGTCAGTAACGCTTACTGTAAAACCATTATCTTTAAGAAGGATTCCGGTTTTTTCCACATCATCTACAATAATTCTTAATATACCAAAATCCGATGTATCAGCAATTGTAAGAGCATTTAAATTAATACCTTCATCTGCTAAGATTGAGGTAAGTTCAGCCAACCTGCCTTCTTTGTTTTCCAGAAATATAGATATTTGCTTAACTAACATCCCTTACCTCCTTATATTTTTCTTCTGTCTATAATTCGTACAGCTTTTCCTTCACTTCGTTCTATTGATTTCGGTTCTACTAATTTCACTCTTGCACTAATCGCCAAAACACTTTCAATTGCTCCGGTAATATTTCTCTCAAGGGATTCAATTTTTCTGACTTCATCAGAAAAAATGCTTTCATTCATTTCTACTCGAATTTCCAGTACATCCATCATATTTATCCTATCGACAATAATCTGGTAATTTGGAGTAAGCTGACTGAATTCTAGCAATACACTTTCGATTTGTGATGGAAAAACATTAACTCCTCTAATAATAAGCATATCATCTGTTCTTCCTGTTACACGTTCCATTTTAACTAATGTTCGGCCACATGTGCAATCATCTCTGAATAATTTGGTAATATCTTTTGTTCTATATCTAATTAAAGGCATACCTTTTTTATTTATTGTAGTAAATACTATCTCGCCCTGTTCGTCAAGTCCTAAAGGTTTCTGAGTCTTAATATCAACTATTTCTGGCAGATAACAATCCTCATTTATATGAAGGCCATGTTGAGCTGAACATTCTGATGCAACTCCAGGTCCTGTTATTTCGCTTAATCCGTAAATGTCATAAGCTTTAATATTCAGAAGCCTTTCTATTTCTTTTCGCATATTCTCACTCCATGGTTCTGCTCCGAAAATACCTGCTTTTAAAGAAATGTCATCTGTTGTAAACCCTGCTTCAGTCATAACTTCATATAGATGAAGCATATATGACGGGGTACAAGCTATTACAGTTGGTTTAAGGTCAGTTAAGAATTCTACCTGCCTTCTGCTGTTACCTCCTGATATAGGTATAACTGTCGCACCAAGCTTCTCAGCACCATAATGCGCACCCAGCCCACCTGTAAATAAGCCATATCCATATGCAACATGAACTATATCTTTTGTTTCAGTACCGATTCTTGCAAAACACCTAGCCATCATATCCGACCATGTGTCAATATCCTCTTTTGTATATGCAACGACAATCCTCTTTCCAGTAGTACCAGAGGATGCATGAATCCTTACGATATTATCCATACTTACTGCTACCAGCCCGTATGGATAAGTATCTCTTAAATCGTCTTTTGTTGTGAAGGGAAGTTTATATAAATCATCACATCCTTTGATGTCGTAAGGTAGTAATCCTATTTCATCCATCTTATTTTTATAATACACAACATTATCGTAAACATATTTAACAGTATCAGTTAACCTTCTATCCTGTATGCTACGCATCTCATCTAGGGAAATGCTTTCAATCTTATCCCAAATGTTCAAATGATTTACCTCCATTTTATTGTATTTTACTCTTATACATGTTAAAAATCAATGAATAAAGATACATCAATTCAATATGATAAATACAACATCACAAAGTATTTTACATTATCATGAAAATTATATATATTGGTTATTTTACACTCTTGTGTTATTATTACATAAGGGAGTGATAAAAATGAACACAGATTATTTTTCCATAAAAGGTAAGAACGGGGCATTTTTCGTATATAAACCTCACCAAACTGATGATCCTGAATTTATTATAGTAGTTGCAACTGGCCTTGCTGAACATGCAGCAAGATATAACAGGTTATCCTCTTTTCTTAAGAATCATAATGTGCAGCTATATTGTATAGATCATCTTGGTCAAGGTATATATGCTACCAGTCTTGGTATATGGCCGGTTAACGGTTTTACTGAATGTGTAAGCAATATAAATTCTCTTATCGAATATATTCATGAAAAAAATCCTGGCAAGAAAATTGTATTATTCGGACACAGTATGGGTTCTTTCATGAGTCTTTCATTTATTGAGCAGTATGCGTTTAATATTGATGCATGCATTCTGTCAGGAACTAATGATCAACAGCCATATGCAATTCTAAAAAGCGGCATGGTTATTGCATCTATTCAGCAGTTATTTTTAGGAAGAAATAAACCTTCAAAAATACTTAATGCTCTATCTTTTGGTCAG
>JBAZFL010000229.1:0-3570 GCA_041653455.1 Clostridia bacterium | reverse complement strand
CAAGTATTATATACTGTACCTGTATGGAATTGACCACCCCTTCAAGAAGCATCTGTCCGAATGAACGCTGGTTATCATATGCTGTCTTCATAAAAGAGGAAATCCCTTCCTGTGTCGAGAGATCAAATCCGAGATTTGCAATGTAGTCCTGATAATAATTTACAAAGACATTGTACTGCATATTCGTCTGGTACATGAATTCTTCTTCGGCAATTTTATTATTACCGACTTTAATATAGTTATTTGGAATTAAGCTGGCTATAACGAAATAAATTATACAAAGGCCAACGATAACAGCAAGTGTCAGGAATCCATACCTAATTATTGTTTCTTCTTTTGATATTTCTTTGCTGTTTTTCTTTTTGACATTTTCTTTTATGCCTTTAGTGACTGCCATTTCATATCTCCTTTTTCTTAGATAAATAAACTGGTTTACCGAATACTAATTCTACAATAAACGGCTGCTTTTTATCAAGTCCTATTTTAATTCCAGAGCTCTTTCCAGTATTTTTGTTATATAAGCGAGCATTTCTTCACCTTTTTTGTGTGTGTCTACCCTGATTCTTAAATCCTGCTGCATTTTAACCATATATTTCTGTCGTTCTTTATCCAGAATATCAGTCAGTTCTCGGAAACGAACCGCTGAATCCTGCTCATATGTTATTACTAAACCTTTCTTTATCTGGGTAATATCTGATATTCCTAATTTTGATGCTAAATTCTTCGCATATGCTACATCAATTATATTAACAACATGTACCGGAGGTTCATTGTACCGGTCTATCAGCTCATCTATTATATCTTCTTTTTCTTTAGCTGATCCGACAAGTGCTATCCTCTTGTACATTTTAAGCCTGGAAAGATCATCATTTATATATGATTTGTCAATGTATGCGCTTATATTAAGATCAACGCTACTCTCAACAACTGCACCTCTGACTTTCTCTCCTCTTAAATTTGCAATCTCTTCAGACAATATCCTGACATACATGTCATAACCTACTCCCTGCATATGTCCGGATTGGTTTGCTCCCAACAGGTCCCCTCCCCCTCTTATCTCAAGATCCTTCATTGCAATCTTTATTCCTGAACCAAACTCTGTATATTCCTTTATTGTCTGCAGCCTTTTTGAAGCTTCTTCTGTCAGTTCTTTTCCCCTTTTATATGTGATATATGCATACGCTACCTTATCCGATCTTCCGACACGTCCTTTTATCTGATATAACTGGGCAAGCCCTAATTTATCTGCATCCTCAATTATTAAGGTGTTCGCATTGGATATGTCTATTCCAGCTTCAATTATAGTAGTACACAGCAGAACATCATATTCATGGTTTATAAACTTTATTATCGTATTCTCGAATTCTTTTTCCTGCATCTGTCCGTGTGCCATACATATCCTGACCTCATCTTTTAATAGTGTTTTAAGATGATGAAACTTGTTTTCCATATCCATTACACGATTATACAGGTAGAAAATCTGTCCGTTACGATCCTTTTCGCGAAGAATCGCTTCTTTAATAAATTCCGGATCATATTCCATAACATAAGTCTGTATAGGAAACCGTTTTTCCGGAGGATCATATATCGTGCTGACATCTCTTATACCGGAAAGAGCCATATGCATAGTTCTCGGTATAGGGGTTGCAGTCAAAGACAGCACATCCACTGTCGGTTTCAGCATTTTAATCTTTTCCTTCTGAGCGACTCCGAAACGCTGCTCCTCATCAACTACTAAAAGACCTAAATCTTTGTAGAATACATCCTTTTCCAGTATCCTATGCGTTCCGACAACAATATCGACTTTTCCATTCTTGATGTCTTCTACTGTTTTCTTCTGCTTTTTTTTATCTCTCAGCCTGCACATCAAATCAATGCTGATGGGATAATTACGCATTCTTTCTTTGAAATTGTTGTAGTGCTGCAATGCAAGCATGGTAGTAGGAGCAAGAAAAGCAACCTGTTTCCCATCCATGACCGCTTTAAATACTGCGCGTAAAGCGACTTCTGTTTTACCATAACCTACATCACCGCATAAAAGGCGGTCCATGACTTTTGTTGATTCCATATCGTTCTTTATTTCTTCAACACACTTAATCTGATCTTCAGTTTCTTCATATGAAAATTCATTCTCAAAGGAAATCTGCCATGGGGTATCTTCATGGAACGCATGCCCTTTAACCGAATTTCTTTTACTGTACAGCTCTATAAGCTCTTTTGCAATATCCTGAACAGCTTTTCTGACTTTACTCTTCTGTTTTTCCCAGTCATGCCCGCCTAAACCGGTTACTCGGGGAATTCGGTCTGATGTTCCCACATATTTCTGGACAAGGTCCATTTTACTGACAGGCACATACAACATATCACTATTTTTATATGCTATTTTTATATAGTCTTTTATTATGCCATCTATATCAATCTTTTCAACACCAAGATATATACCTATTCCGTGATGGTCATGTACTACATAGTCATTAGGCTGAATCTGTGCAAAGAAATCCGTGTCCCTTATCTGCTTGGTTTTCCCTTTTGCATTTTTACGGAATATGCGGCTTACTGAAATACATGCTATTTTTGCTTCTTTGGACACAAAACTTTCATTATATCCGTCTTCCACTATATATATATGTCTTGGCAGTATTGAATGATTCTCATTCGATTGAATAATATGTACTGCATACCCGTTATCTTCAAAAAATCCTTTTAGGTACTCAGTATGCTTCTTTCTGTCTGATGAAATGAATATACGCATATTAGCAGCTCTGTACTCGGCGACATCATTTAAAAACTGCTCCATATCTCCTTTATAGGAAGAGGCTTCTTCGAATTTTATATCAAAATCCCTGTATAATGGTATGCTGTAATCAGACTTCTCATAAATAAGCACCAATTCCGGTTTAAGATACGAGTACAAGGAATATATATCCTTCTGCATTTCACATGCATCCTTAAATGTTTTCTTTTTCTGCAAAAGATTTACACAGGCGTTTGCATATTCATTGTACACTGTGTCTGACACTACATGGCATCTCAAGTCATTATGTACAACTGTAAGTATATCTTTATTAAAATACTGGCCTGTCATTTGGCACTTATCAGTCAGAGCATAATACCTGTCCATAATTTTTCCAAAGTCATTATTGGACAGCTGCTGCAAATCCCAAGAGTCAGTTATTTTTTCTTTAAGCATGTTCTCTTCGTCTTTGTTTAAAATAAACTCACTGTAGGGTATGATAACAATATCATCGGCTTCTATTACAGATCTTTGAGAATCCGCATCGAAAAACCTTATACTGTCTATCTCATCTCCAAAGAACTCGAACCTTACAGGATTATCATAATTACATGTGAATATATCCAGTATACCGCCTCTTATACTATACTGGCCATACTCCTCAACAAGAGCTTTTCTTACATATCCAAGGCGTGAAAGCATATCACCGAGCGATTCCATGTCATGCTGATCACCTTTTTTCAGATTTATAATGCTTTCAAGAAATACTTCCCTAGATACTGTGCCTACAGTAAGCGCTTCAGTGCATGCTACAGCCGCTTTGAACTTGCCAGTTT
>JBAZFL010000228.1:0-3579 GCA_041653455.1 Clostridia bacterium | reverse complement strand
CCTCAAAAGATGTGCTGAGAAATGCTCAGTTGTATTACAAGAAGTATAAAAAGGGTATGGCTGCATACGATTACGCTGTGAATGCAATCAAAGACATGACAAAAGAGACTGAATATCTAAGATCAGTTTTGACCTCACTGGATTTATGTGAGAGTATTCAGGATGTTGAAGATATTAAAAGAGAGCTTATCCTGCAGGAATACATCAAGCAGAAAGAACCAGTTAAGAAAAGCAGGAAGAAGATTGAACCTGAAGCAGTTACTTTTAATCCTGTAAGATTTCAATCTAGTGAAGGGTATGATATATATGCCGGCAGGAATAATACTGAGAATGATAAGCTTACATTCGGATTTGCAGAGGCTTTCGACATATGGATGCATGTCAAGAATATGCATGGAGCGCATGTCATAATAAAGAATCCAACCAGATCAGAGCAGTTTGTACCTGACAAGACATTAACTCAGGCAGCTCTTATTGCAGCATATCTTTCTGAAGCAAAAGAATCCGGGCAGGTTGCCATAGACTATACCTTTGTTAAAAATGTAAAGAAGCCCAAAGGTGCAAAACCCGGATATGTTAACTATTTCAATTACTTTTCCGCATATGCTAAAGCAGACGCTGATATTCTGGAAAAATTAAGAAAACGATGAAAAAAGGGATATTTGCAAAATTATAACCTGTAATGTAATATAACTTAATAGGGAGATTTATTATGTTTAATGAGAAGATAACAAAAAATCTAAGCAAATCCTCATTCATAAGAGCAATGTTTGAAGAGGGAAACAGATTAAAAGCTATTTATGGAGCAGAGAATGTTTTTGATTTTTCGATTGGAAATCCAGAAATGGAACCTCCTATTGAAGTCAAAGAGTGTCTTAAAAAAATCGCATGCAGCGATGAAGAAGGACTGCATAAATATATGAGCAATGCTGGTTATGATGCAACAAGAAAAACAGTATCATGCAGTATAAAAAAGGACTATGGATATGATGTACCCTATAATCATATAATCATGTCTGCTGGAGCAGCAGCTGGATTATTCGTAGCTTTGAAATCTATTCTAAATCCTGATGATGAAGTCATAGTATTTAAACCTTACTTCGCAGAATACGGATTTTATGTAATGCATGCTCAGGGCATTTTAGTAGAAGCTGATTGTGATGAGGATTTCTTGCCTGATATTGAATCTTTCAGAAAAGTAATAACTGCAAAAACGAAAGCAGTTATTTTAAATACTCCAAACAATCCTTCTGGAGCAGTTTATTCTAGAGAGAAGCTTTTAAAGATAAGTGAGACAATAAGAGAAGCGGAAAAAGCATTTAATACAGAAATTTTCGTTATAAGTGATGAGCCATACGTGAAAATAGTATATGATGATGTTGTTGTCCCTTGCGTATTTGACTGTTTTGACAAAGCCTTAATTGTGAATTCATATAGTAAATCATTAGCACTTCCAGGTGAAAGAATAGGCTATATAGCAATTGATCCAAAGATACCTGATTCAGAATTATTAGCAAATATATGCATATTCAATACAAGGACTTTAGGTTATGTCAATGCTCCTGCACTGATGCAAAGAGTAATACAGGCTTCATGCGATGCAAAAGTTGATGTAGAGGATTACAGACAGAGACGTGATATGCTGTATAATCATATGGTAAATTGCGGATTTAGCATTAAAAAACCGCAAGGCGCTTTCTATTTATTTGTTAAATCACCTGTTGCAGATGAAATGGAATTTGTTGAGAAAGCAAAAAATTACAACATTTTGATTGTGCCCGGAAGAGGATTCGGAATGCCAGGATATGTAAGAATGTGTTTCTGCATTTCCAAAAAGACCATACAGGCAAGCCTTCCTAAAATAACGGAATTAGCGAAGGAGTATTTCAAATGATCAGGATAACTCTTAATAATGGAAGAGATAGTATGAATTTAGACAAACTTGCATTTGGAACAGGATGTTTTTCCGATTATTCTGAAAAGCAAAGCTACTTTCTTCTATTGGATAGGTTTTATCAGAGTTTTAAGACCTTCGATACAGCACGCTCATACAATGAATGGCTTCCTGATGGTAAGGATATTTCCGAGAGCATGCTTGGTGAATGGATAAAATCCAGAAATAACAGGCATGATATTGCTGTAGTAACTAAAGGGGGATTTCCAAAGAATCTGAAAATTAAGAAAGATGTAGTTAAAAGAATTACTAAAGAGGACCTGCAATATGATATAGATACAAGTCTTAAAGTCCTAAGGACTGATTATGTTGATGTTTTTCTACTCCACAGAGATGATCTATCCAAACCAATTGAATATATTATACCTATATTGCAGGATTTTGTGAAGCAAGGCAAAGCCCGCTTTATCGGAGTCAGTAACTGGACATATAATAGGATAGAAGAAGCGCAGGAATTTATTTCAAAGGAAAAAATGATTCCATTATCAATTTCGCAATGTTATTTCTCCTTAGCAGAATCTACTCCTGCAAAGTTTGATGATGAAACGATTGTATGCATTGATGAACAGGAATATAAATGGTATGAAAGAAGCAAAATGCCCCTGATGGCATTTACCTCTCAGGCAAAAGGTTTTTTCTCAAAATATAATTCCATCGGGCTAAAACAAAGTGAAATTAAAAGATTTGCATCTGATGTTAATATTGAAAGAGTTAAAAGAGCAAGGATTCTTTCGAATGAATATAGCGTATCTCCGACATGTATCGCACTAGCATATCTGACAAATAATCCAGTGCAGACAAGTGCAGTTATAGGTCCAAGGAATCTTGTGCAATTGGAGGACAGTATTAAAGTTAAAGATATCCTGCTTTCAAGAGCTCAGATTGACTGGCTCAAAGGAGATTAATGGAGACCCTGCAAAGCCGCAAATTATACCCATATCAGTCATTCATTCTAATAACAGTTATTATGATAGTATTTATCGCGGTACAGATTGCGGGTGTATTCTTTCTAAGTGGCAACATTTATCTCTATCAGGCAATATGCGAGATATTGGGGCTAGCAATACCGGTGCTATTATTTCTGCTGATAACAAACAGGGTTAAGGACAATATTCACATAGGAAAAGTAAGTTCAAGGAATTTACTGATTATAACAGCTGTAGTTACGCTATCTATACCTTTTTCAATGCTTCTGGCAACATTTAACATGTGGGTGGTGGAAAACCTGTTCAATGTAACATCAGGAATTGAAGACAGTATAGTGATTGGAAATTTTGAAGAATATATTAAAAGCATCCTGGTTATGGCATTGATTCCTGCTATATGCGAGGAAATTGCTTTCAGAACAGCATTTATGGCAGGCTTGGAGAGGCTTGGCAAGACATTGTGTTTCTTTTTTGTATCGCTTTTCTTTTCCCTTGCACATATGATACCGGAAAAACTTCTATCAACTTTCGCATTATCTGTTCTTCTTTGCTATTTTCTCTACAGGACAGGTTCGATTCTCAGCGCGATTCTTGGTCATTTTATAAACAACTTCATAGCACTTACGATTACGTTTGCCACAAAGGATATTCCTTCTGGGGATGATAGCGCGGAAATATTAAAAGCATATGGGCTTACAG
>JBAZFL010000227.1:0-3616 GCA_041653455.1 Clostridia bacterium | reverse complement strand
TCCGATTTTCGCAATATCACGTATTATAGGATGGTCTGCGCACAGATTAGAGGAATTATCCAATAATGGCAAGATAATCCGTCCTGCATATATCGCAGTAGCTCCTCGAAAGAAATATGTAGACATTAATGAAAGATAAGTCCGTTTATTATTGCATGTAAGATATTTTAAGGTATAATACCGATATTATGGTTATTGTTTTATTTATAATTATGTTAATAGGGGTGCTTTTAGGGAAGATGAAGGTGATAAATTCTGAATCTAGAAGCACCATTTCCTTTCTAATAATAAATGTCTCGATGCCAATGCTTATAGTTTCGTCTAGCAATCTGGAATTTAACGAACAGACTAAAAATGAGTCTATGTGGCTGATAATAATGTCTGTAGCTGCTTTCTTCTTTTCAATTCTTTTAGCTCAGCTCATATTTAAGAAAGCTGTACCAAGATGTGCCACTGTCTTCTCTAATGCGGGATATATGGGGCTTCCTGTATTAAACTCAATTTTAGGAGCGAAAGGTTTGTTTCTTGGAGCAATATTCCAGATGGTCTTTCACCTTTTCACATGGACATATGGTATTTCATTGTTTACCCAATCCAGCAAATTTAAAGATTCCCTCAAGAAAATGATAAATCCTTCCCTTATTGCTGTGGCAATCGCTGTAATATTCATGTTAACAGGCTGGAAAATGCCGGATATGATTCAGACAGTTCTAAAAATGATGGGCGAGCTGACAACTCCTCTTTCAATGCTGCTTATAGGTGCTACACTTTCGCAGGTTAGTTTCAGAGAGATCATAAAAGTCAAGCAGATATACCTGGTAACAGCTTTACGTTTGCTTATAATACCTGCTTTCGTACTGTTATTCCTTCTATTCCCGACAATACCTAAAATATCTGTTTATGTTGTATTTGTCATCAATGCGATGCCATCAGCAGCCATAACAGGCATATTAGCAATGAAATACAATAATGACGAAAAGCTTGCATCCTCAATTGTAGCTTTCTCTACCCTTATTTCCATAGTAACTTTATACCTGATCACAGATATTTTTGATATAGCGTCACTGCTTTCCTTAATTTAAAATACATACTATTTTTATACAATTATACTATAACAATATTTGACACTCACTGTTTAGAGGATATATAATCTATTTATTAATAGTACAAAGAATTAAATAGATTAATTTCTTTACAGGAGGAATAACATGAGAAAAGGAAAAACATTTAAGTCACTGGCATTGCTTTTGGCTCTGTGTATGATTGTGGTATCTTTTGCAGGATGCTCACCAAAGAAAAATCCTCTCACTATCTGGGTTGGCGTGGAATCGCTTGATTTCTACACAGCAAAGATGGCGGAGTATGTTGAAAACTATAAAGAAAAAACAGGAGAAGATTTTCCATTCCCAATATCGGTTCAGGGAGTAGATACAGGCACCTCTGCTTCAAAGGTACTTGATGACATAGATGCCGGTGCAGACATATTCACAGTAGCTCATGACAATCTGCCAAAACTAACAGTAGGAGCTTCAGCAATAGCTCCTGTTAGAAGTGAAGCATTACTGGCTCAGATTAATGCTGATAATCCTCAAGCTTTCCTTAACGCTATTGACATGACTGTACAAGGAACATCATATACCTTCGGTGTTCCATACATCGCACAGTCACTTGTTCTGATGTACAACACGAAATACCTGACAAAAGATGATGTTAAAACGTGGGAAGGCATCTGGGCTGCTGCAAAAAAGAATAATATGCAGTCTGTTTCACTTACCGGAGCAGATGGTTTTAATAATTCATTCCTTGTTCTTGCTATTAATGAAGCAACAGGAAAAATGCCCGCAGTAATATACGAAAATGGTGAGACTGAAAACTGTTATTTCACTTCAGATGAGACAGTCGCAATCATGCAGTGGGGCCAGAGATTCTTTACAGACAAGAACGGAGGGAAGATGCCTACAGACTCTGGTTGGGAAATCGAACTCAGAGATGAAATATCATTAGGCGTTATAACCGGGGCATGGAAATACAATGCTGCAAAAGCTTCTTTAGGTCAGAATCTTGGAATAGCAATACTTCCTTCTTTCACTTTAACAGCTGATGATGTTGCAGGAACAAATGTAAAAGCAGGAACTGTATACAGAAGCGGCTCATTCACTGACTGCAAAGTCTTTGTTATGAAGAAAGGAAGCGATAAAGCTGAATACCTTGAAGATATCCTGCTTTTCTTATCTAGCAAGGAAGTACAGGAACAGTCATATATTGAATGCGCTAATCTTCCTGCATATAAAAATGCAGCTATTGAATTCCCTTCAATGCAGGCTGATAATTTAGAAACTGAATTATCAGCAAGACAGCTGGAGATGTTTAGTTATGGTATCCCTCAGCCTTTTGGAAATCCCACAGCGCACTTCTATTATTATTCCAAAGGAGCTCCTGACCTTATAAGGGAAATACTGGAAAATAAGGAAAGCTTATTTGGCACTACAGATGCTATAAGGACTCAATTGCAGACAATCGAAAATATCTGGAAAACAGGAGAAAGATAAAGTATATAAATCGAACGGGGGCTAAAGTATGGAAAATAATAAAACTGGAATCAATCGATTCCTAACAAAAGTTTCAAAGCCGTTCGTAAGATTCTATAACAGATTTATGGACGGCAGTCTTGGTACCAAGATGTCCCACTTCGTAATGGGTTCGGGAAATGTATATCACGGCCAGATAATTAAGGGACTTATATACTTCATAATTCAGGCAGGTTATGCCCTATTCATGATAACCTGTCCTGAAGTGAACAAGACCCCTTTGGGTTACAAGGCTTTTATAAACCTCATTACACTTGGTACTCAGGAGGGAGATATTTTCACTCCTGCAGACAATTCTATGCTTATGCTTTTATTCGGAGTTGTTACTATCGGGATAACCCTGATGTACCTGTTTGCATACAATTCCGGAATAAAAAGCAGTTATAAAGCAGATCAGGATATAAAAAATTATGGTAAAGTGACATCATTCAAGCAGGATGCAAAGGAAATGCTCGGTAACCGCTTCTACATTACCATGCTGACTCCCGCAGCTTTAGGAGCAGTTGTGTTTACGCTGTTACCGACAATATTTATGATACTTATCGCTTTTACCAATTATGACAAGGAAAGACAAGCTGGATTAAAGCTTTTCGACTGGGTGGGATTTGATAATTTTACTGCATTCTTTACTAATCCTACCGGTGAAATTGCAGCAAGATTCCTGCCGGTTCTTGCATGGACCCTCATATGGGCATTCTTTGCTACATTCCTCAATTATTACGGAGGAATATTGCTGGCTCTTCTCATTAACAGAAAAGGACTGAAAGGCAAAAAGATATTCCGAGCCATTTTTGTCCTTACCATTGCAATACCGCAGTTTGTTTCGCTTCTTGCAATGAGGAACTTAATAGGTGAATATGGGCCATTACAGAACTTTTTAGTACAGACTGGAATTCTAAGCGAACCGATGTCGTTTCTTGCTAACGCTCCGAATGTTTGGACTGCACGCATAACAATTATACTCATAAATCTGTGGGTGGGTATCCCATATTCAATGCTTTTAGCATCAGGAGCAATTATGAATATTC
>JBAZFL010000226.1:0-3622 GCA_041653455.1 Clostridia bacterium | reverse complement strand
ACGCGAGAGCAGAAATGCTGACATTAACGGATGGGGAGCTTGTATTAATGACAGGAAAGAATTTTATGTGAGCCGTAAATATGAGATAACCGATATTGTAGACAGGGTAGGCGGAGGAGACTCTTTTGCCGCAGGACTGATATACGGGCTTAATACGTATGGTGAAAACAAAGACTCATTGGAGTTTGCAGTAGCGGCAAGCTGTCTGAAGCATACGATATATGGAGATTTTTCCCGATTCACAGTATCCGAGGTCGAAAAGCTCATGAAGGGAGACGGCTCGGGAAGGGTGCAAAGATGACATATCAAAAAAAGTATAGCGAATGGCTGGAAAAAGCGGATTCTGATACTGTAAAGGAACTTGAAGCACTTAAAGGCAATGAAAAAGAAATAGAAGACAGGTTCTACAAAACTCTGGATTTTGGAACTGCAGGATTAAGAGGCGTAATGGGTGCTGGGACCAACCGTATGAATAAGTATGTAATCGGACAGGCCACTCAGGCTCTAGCCCAGTATGTTGTGGAACATGGCATGGAAAAAAGAGGTGCGGTTATAGCTTATGACTGCAGGATAAAATCAGATGAGTACGCAAAACAGTGTGCATCAGTTTTAGCTGCAAACGGTATAAAGGTCTATTTATATGAAAGCTTAAGACCTACACCACAGTTATCTTATTCCATAAGGAAACTTAATGCTGCGACAGGCATAAATGTAACTGCAAGCCATAATCCGAAGCAGTATAACGGGTATAAGGTGTATTGGGAGGAAGGTTCACAGATACTGGACGATATAGCGGACAGTATAGCAGCTAACATTTCCAGAATAGATCCGTTTAATGATGTAAAAACCACTGATTTTAATAACGCTTTAAAAACAGGACAGATCACAATGCTTGGTAAGGAAATGGATGATATGTTTATAAAGGAGATATTATCCTTAACCTTAAATGATGATATAGACAAGAATATTAATATAGTATATACACCGCTGTATGGTACAGGGCTTATCCCGGTCACAAGGATACTAAAAGAAAGAGGATTCCATAATGTAACTATCGTGGAAGAACAAAAGAATCCTGACGGGACATTTCCGACTACCCCTTATCCTAATCCTGAAAATGTCAGTGTTTTTGAAATACCCAAACAATATGGCAAAAAAACAGATGCAGATATGATAATAGCTACTGATCCCGATTGTGACAGGATAGCTATGATGATTAAGGATAATAAAGAAGAATATGTTTTCTGTACAGGCAACCAGACAGGTTCATTACTTGCTGAATATATGTTGTCACAAAGGCAGGCTAAAGGCATGTACTCGGACAAGGATGCAGTTATACAGTCTATAGTAAGCGGCTCGGTTGTTCCGAAAATTGCAAAGCATTACGGAACGCACTTCTTTGAGACCCTGACTGGTTTTAAATATATATGTGGACTTGCAAATGAGTTTGATAAGACAGATGAATACAGATACGTATTCGGTTATGAGGAAAGTATAGGATACTGCATAGAGACATTTACCAGGGATAAAGACGGGGTCAGTGCAGCCATGATGATGTGCGAAATGGCGGGATATTACAAAAAACAGGGGATATCCCTCTATGAGGCTTTGAATGATATATATGAGAAATACGGTTACATGTCGGAAAACCAGATATCCATCGAATACCCTGGCATTAAGGGTGAAAAAACTAAAAAAGCTGTAATGTCCAGATGGAGGAAGAAGCCTCTGGTTAAGATTAATGATATAAAATGCTCAATATGTAAAGATTACATAAATGGATATGACGGATTGCCTGAGCAGGATGCTCTTAAATACGAATTCGAAGACGGTTCCTGGTATGCTCTAAGGCCTTCAGGCACAGAACCTAAATTGAAAGTATATATAAATGCGATGGGTCATTCGAAAAAAGAAGCGGATGATTTAATGAAAGCATTCACAGAGGATATAAAGGGATATCTGGCTAAGTGCGAGAATAAATAGTTTTATCTGGCACAGAGATTTGTCATATCGGAAATCTTACATGCAAGGTCATCTGCAAGCATGTTGTCAGTAATCCTATAAGTCCAGTTACCAAAAGCTACAGAAGGAAAATTTATACGGCTTTCCGAACCCTGGCACAACCAATCCTGCATAGGTATAACTGCGGTATCAGCAACAGATTTCATAGTTTCCAAAATCAGGTCATGCACATGAATGCGTGACCTGTTTAAATATTTCTTCATGAAATCCCTGTTAATTTTATCAAGCTTTTTATACCATCCTTTTGTAGTGTCATTGTCATGTGTTGCTGTATATGCTATTAGATTTTTCTTGTAATGCATTGGAAGATTGTCATTAGAAGGTTCTCCAGAAAAACCGAACTGAAGCACTTTCATTCCCGGATAACCTGTTTTTTCCAGCAATTTTCTTACATTATCAGTTAATACACCAAGATCTTCTGCAATTATACCCATACTGTTTCTTGACTGGTTTATGGCATCTATTAGCTTCATTCCAGGTCCTGGATAGTATGTTCCTGATGCTGCAGTGTCAGAATCCGCGGGAATAGAGAAATATCTCTCTATACCTATAAAATGGTCAATGCGCACATAATCATAAAGACTCGAAGCGATACCTATTCTCTGTTTCCACCAGTAGAAATCATCTCTTTCCATAGCATTCCAGTCATAAAGGGGATTGCCCCATAACTGGCCTGTCGCAGAAAAAGCATCCGGAGGAACCCCTGCAACAGATGTGAGGTTTCTGTTTTCATCTGTTTGGAACAGATAATGTCTGGACCATACATCAGAACTGTCAGATGATACATAAATAGGTATGTCACCGATTATATAAATGCCCTTATCGTTCGCATACTTCTTAAACTCTGTCCACTGAACAAAAAACTCATACTGCAGGAACTTATGAAACATAATCCTTTCTGATAAAAGAGTACCATATTCTACTAATGCCTGATTATATCTCAGCCTTATATCATCAGGCCATAACTGCCATTTATCTCCGTTAAAATACTCTTTTAATGCCATGAATATTGCATAATCATTTATCCAGTATACATTTTCCTGACAGTAAGCTTTGAACCTTATATTATTGGTATCAAACCTTTTAAAGGCTTTCTCCAAAACTATATTCCTTTTTTGATACATTAAACCGTAATCGACTTTATCTCCTTTTTCGCACCATACCTCATCTTGATATTCCTCTTTAAATAACAGACCTTTGTTTTCCAGAATATCCAGATCAATCAGATAACTGTTACATGCGAAACTGCAGAAAGACTGATATGGCGAATCACCATAACCTGTAGGACCTAAAGGAAGAATCTGCCAGTACTTCTGCTTAGCAGAAACTAAAAAATCTACAAACTCATATGCCGCGTTACCTATGGTTCCGATACCATATGGTGAAGGAAGGCTGAAAATAGGAAGTAGTATGCCGGATGCTCTCATGATTAACCTCTTGATATGAATATATATAAGTTTGTTCTGTTTGTAAAGTGTTTGTAAGCCGGGAAAGCGTATTAAAAAAAATCAGTATTGTATCAAAACATACTGATTTGTCTGTGGTGTAGGATTAAATGTACTGTTATTATCTATGTAGATGCCCCTTCATGTATTTCATT
>JBAZFL010000225.1:0-3637 GCA_041653455.1 Clostridia bacterium | reverse complement strand
ATTAGATTACGGCCGCATTATTTCCCGTTTACAGAGCCAAGTGCGGAAGTTGATGTAAGCTGCTGGGTATGTAATGGTAAAGGATGTACAGTATGCAAGAATGAAGGATTTATTGAAATTTTGGGTGCTGGAATGGTGCATCCAAATGTTTTGAAAAACTGCGGAATAGATCCTGATGTATACAGTGGTTTTGCATTCGGTTTGGGAGTGGAACGTACAGCAATGGCAGTATACGGAATAAATGATCTCAGATTGTTATATGAAAATGATATGAGATTCCTTTCACAATTCTAGGAGGTAATATATGAAAGCACCATTAAACTGGTTGAAAGATTTTGTTGATATTGATAAAGAAATAAAAGATTTTTGCGATATTATGACTATGACAGGTACAAAAGTAGAAGGATTTTCTTTGGCTGGGAGTGATATCTCAGGAGTTGTAACTGGGAAAATATTGTCATTGACAGATCATCCGAATTCAGATCATCTAAAAATTGCTAAGGTTGATGTTAAAGACAGCATATTGCAGATAGTGACAGGAGCTCCAAATGTGAAGATTGGACAAATTATCCCAGTTGCAATGGATAATTCTCTGTTGCCAAAAGGAGTTGTAATAAAGAAGGGAAAACTAAGGGGAGAATTGTCAGAAGGCATGATGTGTTCAATACAGGAACTTAATTTGACAAAACATGATTATCCTGATGCATGTGATAACGGCATATGGGTATTAAGGGAAGATACTCCTTTAGGGCTAGATATAAAACAATATGCTGGTCTTGATGATTTTGTAGTAGAATTTGAGATTACACCAAACAGACAGGACTGTTATAGTATAAAAGGTATTGCCAGAGAAGCTTCTGTAGCGTTAGGAAAAACATTTACAGACTTTTTGCCATCATTAAAGGAAGAAGGTGAGGGAACTGTCTCTGACTACATTAATATTGACATTTCGGCAAGAGATCTCTGTTCAAGATACTGCGCAAGAATTATCACTGATGTAACAATAGGTCCTTCTCCGGAATGGATGAGGCAAAGACTTAGAAATGCTGGAGTAAGACCAATAAACAACATAGTTGATATCACAAATTATGTTATGCTTGAACTCGGTCAGCCGATGCATGCATTTGATCTCGAATATATTGAGGGTAAAACAATTAACGTTCGTCGTGCACATTCAGGAGAAAGTGTTATTACGCTTGACGAAAAGGAAAGAATGCTGGATGAATCTATATTAGTTATTTCCGATACGAAAAAAACAGTTGCTTTAGCTGGGATTATGGGAGCTTATAATAGCGAAGTTAAAGATGATACAAGAATTGTCCTCTTCGAGTCAGCAATGTTCAATGCTTCAAATGTAAGAATAGGAGCTAAAAAACTTGGTATGCGTACCGACGCATCTTCGCTTTTTGAAAAAGGACTTGATGCAAACAATGCTATTAATGCAATTAACAGAGCATGCCAGCTGGTAGAAATGCTGAATGTTGGAAAAGTTGTACAAGGGATCGCAGATTCATATCAGGAGCTTCCAAAGCCGGTTCATATAAAGTTAGATGACAATACAATTAATAAACTGCTTGGTACTGATATAGCTGTTGATGAGATGAAAGAAATTCTTATTAGACTTGGAATGACTTTAGATGAAGATAACATGGTTACTGTTCCGACATATAGGCCCGATGTGGTAACTAATGCCGATCTTGCTGAAGAAATAGCTAGATTTTATGGATACAATAATATTTCTCCATCTTTATCATTAGGGGTGTCAGTTACACAGGGATCAAGAACACACGGACAGAAAGTAAAGAGGACAATTCATAATTCTCTCACATCATGTGGTTTAAACGAGATAATGACTTATTCATTTATCAGCCCAAAGAATTTTGACAAACTTGGATTAGATGGAAATAGTCCGTTAAGGGATTGTATGGTGATTAAAAATCCACTAGGGGAAGATTATTCCATAATGCGAACAACTACAATACCCAGCATGCTTAAAGTAATGTCTTATAATTCTAACAGGAACACAAAACAGGGGAAATTCTTTGAAATATCCAAGACATATCATCCTGCATCTTTCCTGGCTGTTGAAAATGAAGTTATAACAGTAGGTATATATGGAGGATATGATTTTTATGACTTAAAAGGCATCGCTGAAAATATACTTGATAGCTTAGGTATTTATAATGCGGATTATGTATCAGACAAGAATAACAAGGTATATCATTCTGGAAGATGTGCAAAAATAATATTAAACGGAAAACCTATTGGTGCTTTGGGCCAGATAAGTTATGCTGTGACATCAGAGTTTGATGCTCCAGAAGATTCATATTTGATGGTAATTGATGTCTCGTCATTATCTGAATCAGCAGTATTTAAACGTACTTTCAAGCAACTTCCGAAATATCCGTCATCCACAAGAGATTTATCAATTGTAGTTGAAAGGGATGTACTATCAGCAGATATTGTAAAAAGCGCGAGAGGAACTGTTAAGGATATACTCGAGGAGATATCGCTTTTTGACATTTATACAGGTGGGCAGATTGAAGAAGGAAATAAGAGTCTTTCATATTCATTCACTTTCAGATCAAAAGACAGGACACTTGAAGAAGATGAAGTTAATAAAGCAATGGATAGGATAGTTTATGTTTTAGAAAATGAATACAAGGCAAAAGTAAGATGCTAGAGGACATTTACACCAGATTCAAAAATGACAGATTTGCCAGTGATTTGTTAAAAATAGAAATTGAAGATATTATTTCACAGAAGGCCAAGGCAGTTCTGTTGGTGAGAAAAGAGCACTTAAACGGTGTTGACCTTTGCCAAGGTGGCGTAATATATTCACTGGCAGATTTTACTTGTGCAATGGCTGCAAATTCATTGGGGCCTGTATGTGTGTCCATCGAAAACAATATTGTCTATAAAAAAGCGGTCAAAGTTAATGAAATAATGATTGCTGATGCTGAAGTTATATCAAGAAATAATCGTTTGATTGAATGTGAATGTGTAGTTACAGTTAATCACGAGATAAGAGCAATTATGAGATCAAAACTGTTGAGCGAAAAAGTAAAGTAGGATATACTATTTATGATATTCAATATCCTTATTTATGAAAGGCATGTAAATGTTCAATAAGATAAGTATCAAGATTTTCTTTAAAAAATTTGACTATATCCTATTAGGATTAGTCCTAGCATTGACTGCAATAGGAGTTGTAGCTATGCCTAGTGTTGTTGATACCATGAATTCAGGCCCTTCGATTCTTAAGACGCAGATGTTCAGTATAGCGCTTGGACTAATACTGTGCTTAGGTTTTTCAATAATTGATTACTCATTTTTAAGGTATTGGGGGATTGTCTTCTTTATTATTGGTCTTGTAATGTTAATTTATGTAATTCCTTTTGGATATGGCAAAGATGATCCGAATATCGGTTCAAACAGCTGGATAGATCTTTTTGGCGTATTCAGTTTTCAACCTTCAGAGTTAATGAAGGTTGCTTATATGATGTTTCTGCCTGCTCAATTTGAACTGCTAAAGGAGGAGTTTTCTTTAAAAAGACTCATTTTTATAGCAGTATCCGGGTTAATGCCTATTGGTCTTATATTAATGCAACCCGATTTGGGTACCGCAACTGTATTT
>JBAZFL010000224.1:0-3637 GCA_041653455.1 Clostridia bacterium | reverse complement strand
GAATTTAATTTTTCAATTCACCGTTTTTCTGGAACTAGGTCCTATATGTTTACTCCTCTTCGAACTCTTCTTTAGAAGCTCCGCATAATGGGCATACCCAATCTTCTGGAACATCTTCCCATTTTGTTCCTGGCTCAACACCGTTATCCGGATCGCCGTCTACTTCATCATAGATATAGCCGCACACTGTGCATACATACTTTTTCACTAAAATTACCTCCTAATAAATATTTAACTTTATTTTACATCAGCCTTCCATAGCCCGTGAAGATTGCAATATTCATAAGCTGCAATTGCTTTATCATCATCTGTAATGGCGAATGTAACTGTAGGTTTGTCTCCCGGAAGAAGTGATTTGCGCTGTCCGCCTTTTTCTGTCTCAAGATATACCCACATAATGTAGTGTTCCTTAAGCATAGGATGAGGAACAGATCCTACTTCAACAACGATATTATTTCCTTCTTTTTTTACTACAGGGACATGTTTTTCATATGCGCCATCTGTAGTATTAGCAACTAACTCTTCCATTTCTTCTCCGCAACATACGATTGGTACTCCAGAATTATGAATCATCCCAATAATATTACCGCAATGCCTGCAAATGAAGAATCTATGTAGCTCTTTTTTCATTGTGTTTCTCCCTTCTTAATACTTAGTATTATTAGATTCTTATTATATCCAACAAATGAATTGTTGTCCATCCAGTTATTAGTTTATGCAAATATTTTGTTTAAAGCTTCCACTACTTGTGGATCAAACTGAGTACCTGAGCATCTGTTGATTTCTATCAAAGCTTCTTCAGCTGATGTGGCTTCTCTGTAAACCCTGTTATGTGTAATGGCATCAAAAGCATCTGCAACGGATAATATTCGTGACAGCAGGGGAATCTTCTCACCTTTAAGCCCTTGAGGATAGCCGTTGCCATCGTAATGTTCGTGATGTGTATATATGAGATCTGCTATCGGTTCCAGTTCAGGGGAGGATATTGCTATTTTGTATCCTATTTCAGGATGTTTCCTCATTACTACCCATTCTTTATCTGTTAGCTTTCCAGGTTTCTTCAATACACTGTCATCAATTCCGATTTTTCCGACATCATGCAATAAAGTGAATAACTGAAGCAGATCAACATCCTTTGCTTTTAAGTTGAAATGAACCCCAATCTTTCTTGAAAGCTCAAAAAGCCTTTTAGCATGTTCTTCTGTTTCCTCACTTTTTGCAAAAAGGGAGGCAAGAATCGCTGCAAGTATATCTCCATGTGAGCTTTTTCTGTCAAGAAGCTTGCGCTTAAACATTAAATCTTCAGCATCACGGAATATCTGATGAATGTCTTCTGTCATTTTATTCTTAGTTGCATATCCTAATGAGATATTTGTAAAGATAGGTTTCTTTAATGGGTTTTTAGAGAGTTTTTCGCAGTCAGTCATAATATTGTCAGCAATTTTGGAAGCTGTCTCGTTGTTTGTGTTGGGTAATAATACTGCGAAATCATCACCGCCTATACGGGCTACAATATCATAAGGCTTGCAATTCTTTTTTATAAGCTGTGAAATTCTCAGTAAAAGCTTGTCACCTCTTTTTGTACCGAATGCGTTGTTAACAAGCCTTACTCCATTAATGTCACCGATAATAATAGATAAGGGAAGGCATGCTTTATAATCCATATTCTGCATCTCGTTCATGAAATACATCCTATTGTATAGCCCTGTAAGCATGTCATGTGAATTCATATATGATATTCTGAGTTCTCTGTTTTTGCTTTCAGTTATGTCAATTATAAGGCCTTCCAAAAAAAGCGGATTATCCTCATTGTCATAAATGCATTGGCCTTGTTCATAAACCCATTTCCTTTTTCCTTCTGATGTTATTATTTCATATTCACCTTTAAAAAATGTTTTATCACTAACAACAGTTTTCCATTGCTTCTGCAGGGTCTCTCTGTACTCGGGTGCTATTATCTCATTAAAAGCAATTTCCTTATTGTTTAATACTGAGTCAGGAGGATATCCAGTTAACTGCAGGCAGCCGTCCGATATGAAATGCATAGTCCAATGTTCATCGATTGCACAGCGGTAAGCTATTCCAGGTAGATGGGATAACATTACGGATTTGCTTCTTTCGCTCTCTCTTAACGCATCATTCATTTCCATTATTTCTGTAATATCATTAATCATGCACACATGCGTATCTTTTCTGTCCTCAAATTCATCCAGCATTAGATATGTTATTACCATAAATACCCACACTATGCTCCCATTCTTTCGAATAAATCTTTTTACCATAGAATATGAAGGAATCTGTCCGCTTTTGAAAAGGTTAAAATATTTTAAATCCTCTTCAAGATCTTCAGGATGGGTTATATCTTTCCAGTCAGTTTTAATAAGTTCTTCTCTTGTCATCCCCATTATATTTATAAATTTGTCATTTAAATAAGACATAAATGTGTAATCTTTTACCAAGGCGACACCGATGGGTGCTTGTTCAAATAAAGCTCTGAAAAGCGATTCACTTTGCTTGAGTTTATATTCCAGTTCATGCTTTTCAGTAATATCTGATGTAAAGAATATGAACCTGTTTTCATTAAGTATTTTTGTATAAATGCAGTCACTTTTATACCATTTCTGTTTATTCTTAAAATTCATAGCAAATTCAAAGGTTATCTTTTTTTGGGTATTTTTAGTAATGCCTGCATAATACTTAAATTTATTGAATAATTCTTCAGACACAATAGTATTTAAGTATTTGCCAATCATATCACTTTTAGGTCTTATCAATATTGAGTCTGGAGCCATTATATTTACAATAACAAAATTATCATCTACCTCTAAAAGTATATCATTAAGCATTGTCAGTAAGGCTATCTGTTCATGTGCTCTTTTAACGGTATTCGTAATATCTAGAAATATTGTGGTGAAATAACCTTTTTGAGAAGAAGAAGCATATATTCTGTAGTATCTTTGAAGAGCGTCAGCATAAGTCTGGAATTCACTGCTTGTCTGCGTTGCTGCGATTTCACTATATTCTTTAATCCATTTGAAGGAATCACTTACAATACCCGGCATTATTTCCGTGACTTTCTTTCCAATAATATCAGAAGCTTTTAATGAAGTCATTTTTTCAAAAGCAGTATTAACATCGATAAACTCATAATCGATAGGATTTCCTGAAGCATCATAAACCATCTTATGGTGTGCATAAGCTATTGGGACTTCCTTGATTAAACTTTCATAGAAATGCTCCTGCATGCTCATCTGTTGTCAACTTCCACTGATATATGAATTTAATATATATAAGATATATAATAAACTACTCATTTATATTATATATTAGATATAAAACAAATAGTATATAGAATGTGTAAACGGCTATCTCATGTTGATTTTATTTCTTTATAAATGTCCCTGCAGAAAGGTCATCAAAAGCTTTCTGCAACTCCTCTTTTGTATTCATGACAATAGGACCTCCCCATGCTATAGATTCCTTTAGTGGCTTTGCACAGAATAATAAAAATCTCATTCCTTCTGAACCTGCTTCTGCATGAAAGGTTTGTCCTTTGCTAAATAGGACTGCTTGTTTTGATTGATACGGAGTGTTATCATCTTTTGCGAAATACCCGCTTCCTTCAATAATATATATG
>JBAZFL010000223.1:0-3642 GCA_041653455.1 Clostridia bacterium | reverse complement strand
TACCGGCGCATCAAGGGCTGATGCTGCTCTTCTAGTAATCGATGCATCAGAAGGCGTTAAGGAAAATTCCAGAAGACACGGATATATGCTTTCCATGCTGGGGATTAAACAAGTCTGCGTTCTTGTAAATAAAATGGATAATGTTGAGTATAGTAAACACTCATATATGAAAATTGTTTCAGAATATGATGCTTTCCTTAACCAGATAGGCATTAAGGCTGAGGGATTTATTCCTGTAAGCGGCATGGAAGGTGATAATATTGCTAAAAGCAGCATTAATATGCCATGGTATTCTGGGGACACCGTACTTAGTATATTAGATAAATTTGAAGCATCAAAACCTTTGGATTCATTGCCATTCCGTATGCCTGTTCAGGATGTATACAAATTCACAAATGATTATGATGACAGAAGGATTATAGCGGGTACTGTGGAAAGCGGGGTACTGAATCAGAAAGATGAAGTGATATTCTATCCTTCAGGTAAGAAAACACATGTAGAAAAAATTGAACCGATGAGCGAATTTGAGGAAATAGGCAGGTCAAGCGCAGGTTATGCGATGGGTTTCACAATGTCTGAGCAGATATATGTTAAAAGAGGAGAACTTTGCGTAAAAGCTGATGAGATGCCCCCTCTTATGGGAAAACATATGAAGGTTAGTTTATTCTGGCTTGGCAAGAAACCCATGATTAAAGATAGAAAATATTATCTAAAGACAGGTACAATGAAAGCGGAATGTTATCTGGAAAGCATAATAAGCGTTATGGATGCTTCTACTCTTTTAAAAACGGAAAAGAATCAGATTGATAAGTATGATGTTGCTGATTGCATAATATCGACATCAAAACTCTGCGCATTTGATAATGTAGCATCATTGGCAGCAACGGGAAGATTTGTTGTTGTTGATGAATATGAGATTTCCGGTGGAGGAATATTTACAGAAACGATTGATAATCTTCATCGATATGAAAAAGCAAAAGTAATGTTAAGGGAAGGAAAGTGGGAACATGGTTATGTTACAATTGCCGAGAGAAGTGAAAAGCATAATCAGAATCCAGCTCTGATAATCTTGACAGGAGCAAAGGATACCAATAAGAAATTGTTTGCTAAAGCATTGGAACGAACTTTGTTTGACGAAGGAAAAAATGCATATTATCTTGGGATTGGAAGCGTAATATATGGATTGAATGCGGATATAAATCCTCCTGGAGAGAAAGAAAACAGATCAGGAGAGAATATAAGAAGACTGGCTGAAGCTGCTAATTTATTACTTGATACAGGACTGATTCTGATAGTAACTGCATCTGACCTAACAAGATATGATATAGAAACAATAAAACTTGTTACAAAAAGTGATAATATGCTTGTGTTCTGGCTGGGAGATGAATGTACAACAGATATTGAATGTGATATGGTACTAAAGAATAATGAAGATGCTATAGATATAATAAGGAGGAAAGTCGAACAGGCAGCTGTACGATAATTTTATGGATATACTAGAGAATATTAAGCAGTTTTTTTTTGAAATACCTTCCAACATATGGGTCTTCATACTTGTTGGTTTTATAGCTCAAGTAATAGACGGGACGCTTGGCATGGCATATGGCGTATCATGTAATTCTTTTCTTCTTACCTTCGGCGTTTCCCCTGCAATAGCTTCCGCAAGCGTTCATATTGCAGAGGTTTTTACAACATCAGTATCAGGATTCTCTCACTGGAGGCTTAAGAATGTCGATAAAAGCATGTTTTTAAAACTGCTTATACCAGGAATTGTTGGAGGAGCGATTGGAGCTTATTTTCTTTCCAACTTTGAAGGTGGTATGATCAAGCCTTATATTAATGCGTATCTTATTGTAATGGGAGCTATTATTGTAATAAAGATTTTCAAAAAACAAAAGCCTAAGCAGTTAAAAGGATGGATATATCCATTAGGGCTTGGCGGAGGAGTTTTAGATGCAGTGGGCGGAGGAGGCTGGGGACCTGTAGTTACATCCACACTCATAGCTTCCGGAGTCGAACCTCGTTATACTATAGGTACAGTGAATGCTGCTGAATTCTTTGTAACTCTTGCTGAATCTATTATGTTTATATCATTTTTGGGTTTGCAAGACAGTATTTATGCTATTTCAGGATTGGTAATAGGAGGAATTATAGCAGCACCATTTGGAGCATTTTTGTGCAGAAGAGTGCCTATGAAACCATTAATGGCTTTGGTAGGCGTGCTAGTAATATTTCTTAACGCGAAATCGTTAATAGAGTTTATTGCAGGATAAGGAGAGCATGTTAAAGAACTGGACAAAAGCAGATATAATATTCTATTCGGTTTCAATAACTCTGATTATTGTTACTGGCATAATCTTCAAAGCATACTGGATATCCTTTCTTGTTTCCATTATCGGGATTACAGCAGGTATACTTAACATGAAAGCTAATAAATACAGTTATGTTCTTTACACATTGCAGGCAATACTGTATGCATATGTTTCATGGCACAATAAATTTATTGGAGAAGCACTTCTGGCTGGATTATACCTTTTCCCAGTATATTTGTATTCTGCAATCAAATGGATAAGGGTCAGCCGTAATGAACCAGGCCTGCAGATATTTAGAATTACAAAAAAACTTCTTATTATACTAGCTGTTGCCGGTATTTTGGTTACTGCAGGATATGGGTATGTATTGAATCTTCTTAATTCAAATCTTCCTTATATAAATGCATTAGGTACTTTCACATCTGTAGCTGCAGGATATCTGTCTGCAAGGAGAATAAAAGAACAGTGGTATTTCTGGATAGCATACAGCCTGATATTCTCAGGCATCTGGTTAAGTACGCTTGGTTCTGATACCTCCCAAATGACTCTTATACTGCAGAATATACCTTTCTTATATATAAATATAGTAGGGCTTGTTCAGTGGAACAAGATGTATAAAGAGAGTAATGAAAACAGCTTGCGGACCAATATTCCGTCTTGACAAAAAGCCAGAAAAATGTAGAATCTTCATATAAGCGGGTGTAGCTCAATGGCAGAGTTCCAGCTTCCCAAGCTGGCTGTGCGGGTCCGATTCCCGTCACCCGCTCCAATACATAAGATATATGCAAATATTATAAAGCATATATCTTTTTTTATGATAGAATTAAGAACGGTAATTTAATTCGGAGGTACTTATGTCCAAGTTCGAAAAAACAATTAAAGGCGATATAGCAAAGATATCGGACCAGTTGAATGATGACATCCTAAACAGCGCTTTCTCAATGAATCTTGTTGAGGAGTCTTATGATTCATATAGTGATAGCGAGGTTATAGTAAAAGTATATGATAAGTACTATATGCGAAACAGCAGTCGTGCAAGTCTTACTCTTACTATATTTAGAAAAGGAGACAATCTTTTTATATCTGCAATCGGTTCTGGAGGAGGAACTGGAGCAATAATAAGATTTGACTGGGGCGCGGAAAATGATTTGACATCTATTGTAGAAGACAGTTTATATAAAATGGGTTATTAATTGGAGGAAGATAAGTTATGAATATGGTTAAATGGCTGGATGACATAAAAAAGAGTAAAGAGAAAAAAGCTTTACCTATATTATCCTTTCCGTCTGTACAGTTGCTGAACATAAGTGTTAAGCAGCTTATATCCATA
>JBAZFL010000222.1:0-3652 GCA_041653455.1 Clostridia bacterium | reverse complement strand
AATGCCTTTATCAGATCATTGTTCTTTTTAGTGCATAATATCAATTTATTCATTATTATACTCCTTTATAAAATATTTTATATCTTACAGACTAAATTACCTCTAAAGTGTCCAGTAACCAGTTTGTTGATATTGAGTTAAATATATCAGTTTTTTCTATTGTGCATACATGCCCGCACTCTTCAATAATTACAACTCTTGCATCTTTTAGTAAGGATATATCTCTTTGTATAGGAGTTTTAAACAAATGATCCTGACTACCCATTATGTAAATGAAGGGTATGGGTAACAAATGATTGTTTATTTTTTCAAGTATCTCATTATTGTTAATTAGGATAGGAAGAAGATCAACCCATTTAGCAAATTCATCATGACCCAGTTTATCTGATTCCCTTACGAATATTTCTCTTGATTTCTTATGATTCCTCCCTGGCATAATAATATGAGCAAAAAATTTATATAATGTAAGATAAGGTATTATATGTTTAAGTTTTCTTGCAAAATACAATAGTGTTTTCGTAAATGTATTAAATCGTATCATTCCTCCTGCCATTACCATTCCAATAACAGTATAAGGAAAACATGATGCATATGCTAATGCAATTAAAGATCCTGAAGACATGCTGACAAAAAAAGCTTTTTCTATATTTTCATTTTGAAGTGTTTGATGAATTTTAGAACAAATTAATTTTATATCAAGTTCATTTGATTCTGATCTGTTGCCGTGAAGGTTGAAAAGAAGAAGATTGAAATGCTTAGAATAATCTTCTATCTGTCCTTTCCATGTAATGCCGCTCCCACCGAAGCCGTGAATGAACACTACCCAGGAATAATTACTGTTATTTCTAACAGTGGAATAATCAAACATTCCTTTTGTTTCTTCTTTCATCAGACATTCTTTTTTTGAAACTGTGGTATTTAAGAAATATCGGGAAATTCTTCTGGTTATACAACGGCATGGATTTATATAGCTCATCAGCTTTGATTTTCCATTCCTCAGCTCTTTCAACATTCTTTTCAAAGAGAGTTTCTGCAGATTCAGGACAGTTATAGTGCGTTGAATGGGCTCCTCCGTCATTAACAACTTTAACAATACCTAAAGGTACATCGACCATAGGGCATGCTCTAAGGGGATTATTAGAAAAAGGCTGAGCTTTACGAAATGCTGTAAAAAAAGGTGATCTAAGAGCATCAAGCAGTGAGACCTCATGTATGTTAGAGTCGGAATAATGGCAGAAAGCACAGGGTTCCACATCTCCTTTTGAGTTTATGTGTACAAATCCGTTACCAGCAGCGAGACAGCCGAAAGCAAGATGCCCGTTATTCCAGAAATCCACTATGGTAAACTGATGCTTTATACAATATTCGGAGATTTTCTGCTGCACATAAGCTCTTTGTTCAGCGTTACAGGTAAGCTCGAGATCTGCATCACTACCCACAGGAACATAATTGAACAGCCATCCGAACCAGCATCCCTTTTCCCGCATATAATCAAGGAACTCATCAGATGCGATAGTTTTATAGTTTTTGCTGTGGTAACATGCTGAGAAGGCAAAACCGATATCTCTGCTTTTAAGAATATCCATAGCATGAATTACTTTATCATATACTCCCTGACCTCTTCTGAAATCAGTTTCTTCTTTTGTACCTTCAATACTCAGGAACATATTCAGGTTGCCCAGCCGTACCATTTCATCTGCAAATTCTTCATCTATCATAGTAGCATTTGTAAATGCTGCAAAAGTAGTTCTTCTGTGTTTTTCGCAAAGCCTGATTATATCCTTCTTTCTCATAAGAGGTTCTCCTCCTGTCATGAGAATGTCTCCGATACCAATCTTTCTTGCTTGAGTCACTATATCATCAAGTTTCTCATATGAAAGATGATCCTGTCTGCTGTAATCTGCTGCCCAGCATCCTTTGCATTTAAGGTTACATGATGATGTGGGATCAATTAAAAGAACTCTGGGAATGAAAGCTTTATATCTCCATCCGTTAATGAGTTCTTTTATGGTTATAAACCGGTGCATAACCATATGATTAAGTATGCTCTTTGCCAAAAAAAACTTTCTTGAACAGTAAACATAATATTTATGATGGGGAAAAGGAGGAATTCTTTTCTTTTCTCCGTTAATAACAAGATATCTCATTAATTCTTAGGTGCCACATTGACTGTCTGGGGAATAAGTCCGTCAAAGACGAAGTTTCCGTTAGCGTCGCTTCCCAAAGAATATATCTCAAATCCGGGTATTATTGTATATATTCTTGAAAAGACATCTTCCATGACTTCAATGCTTTCATCGTTCATGTATTGTTCAGGCAGATTTACGGGACCGATTTTGAACACTTCGGGATTTCCTGTTAACTGATTATTAGTTATGCTTACAGTACCTTGGCTGTATATGTTTACTGAACCAGGAAGCAGAGCGGATATCTCAGAAGGTATCTGATCTTTTACATCGTAAAATAAATCATCAAGAATTTTGTCAACGTTAAGCGTGCTTGAACCTTCCATAGTGCCATCAGGATTAATTTTTACCTGTATATCATCAAACCAGAAAAAGTTAGGAGCTATTTCATTTAGTAATGCCGTTGCTTCTGATGGGGTAAGGGTGAATGTGCGCTGTTCATAATCATCAAAACTCCATGTATAATCATTGATATTCAAGTCCTGATTCTTATTGTTGTCTTTAAATGCTTCAAGTTGCTGCTGAGTCATGCCATTGAAATTAATATTGATTCCCGTTTTAGCTAGTGCATTCTGGTAATCAACCTGAGTATACTTTACTCCAAGATTCTTAGGACCGAATAATTTAATATTCGGTTTGAAAATTATAATTGCAGCTACTCCTAATACCACAATAAGCAGAAGTACAAGAAAAACTTTAAGCCCAGTTCTTTTTTTCTTAGGCTGGACAGACATTTGGGCATATGGCTGATTGTTGAATGCTGGAGGCATCTGCTGTTGGGCATTTAATTGTGCTCCGCAATTCTGACAGAATCTGTCCTGATTAGTTAATGGTGCTCCACAGTTTTTACAATTCATTTTTTGTCTCCTTTTTTACAGCGTATTTACAGGTGTTCCGCATTTGCCGCAGAATTTTGTGTTAGGACTCAATGGCTGGCCGCATGTGCGGCAAGTATTCATTGTTATGGAATTTGCAGGTGCTCCGCATACTCCGCAGAATTTAGTTCCAGGTTTCAAAGGATTATTGCATCTAGTACAATTTATAGCAGCTATGACTGAAGGTGTACCGCAGAATGCACAGAATTTTGCACCTGGAACAAGAGTATTATTGCATTTTTGACATGTATTTGAAGGTTTTGGTTGAATAGGTTTCCCACATCCTGGACAGAATTTGGCACCCGATATTAATGTCGTGCCACAATTTGTGCATGACCCGGGATTGCTTTGAATCTGAGTAACCTGAGAACCGCATCCTGGACAGAATTTAGCATTTTCTTTTAGCAATGTACCACACTTTGAACAATTCATAAGACCCCCCTGTTATAGCATGTTAATCATTCTTAATATATTTATTTTAACAGATTTATACTTAAATTCAATAAATATAGGATAAATCATCTGCGTTTCCATGTTAATGGAGAGAAAAGCACAATTACAGGATATATCTCCAATCTGCCGATAAGCATG
>JBAZFL010000221.1:0-3654 GCA_041653455.1 Clostridia bacterium | reverse complement strand
AATATATCTGTTCCTTCAGGTGCATATGCCTCCAATGTTAATTTTAATATTGAGACAACGGAAATTATATCGCACAATCTTGGGAGTAATTTTAATCCTATATCTCCTTTGATTTCTGTAGATAATGGTGAGACAGCATCCGAGCTTCCTCTAAGGATAACAATACCAATAAAAAAGGAATCTGATGAATTCGCGATGGCTTTTTATTACGATAGAAAATCGGGAAAGCTTGAAGCGATACCTTTTGAGAATCTTACTAATACCTCAATCACCATACTTACAACGCATTTCTCTGAAATAGTAGTATCAAGTGTTCAGACTTCTATTCTCACATCCCGTTCTGTGGATATAGATACAGGCTTTTTACCAGGACAGGATGACTGGCCTTTTGTTAATTACGGTTCTGCAATTGCTCCAGGCGGGCACTGCGCGGGGCAGTCGCTGACAATGGCGTGGTATTACCATGAAAAACATATTGCGCAGAATGAACCGGAATTAAACGACAGATTTGACAACAACGGAAGCTGGCTGACTGAATCCTTCTGGCCAGATGATTCATATGGATACCGCTTCTCTTCGATTATTCAGGATTCGATAAACTGGACCTCGCCTGAATTCCAGAGATATGTAAATGTCTCTTACACCAATCCTGAAGACACATATTATGCATTCGTGTATGCTATGACTATGACTAATGAGCCTCAGTTTGTGGGTATATACAGTCATGATGAATATGGAAATACTACCGGAGGGCATGCATTAGTAGCATACAAAATCGAAAACAACAGGCTATATGTAGCAGATCCTAATTATCCTGGCAAAACAGACAGATATATAAGTGTTCAGAATGATTCCTTCCTGCCATACTCTTCTGGTGCTAATGCGGCGGAAATAGAAAATTATGGAGGCACAATATATGATCATGTATCATTTGTTGGGAAAACCGCTTTAGTTGATTTTAATAAGATATCACAGTATTACAGCAAAGTACTGAACAAGACTATAGGCAATGAAGAGCTTCCTACAATATCCGTGAAGTATTTTTCAAGGCTTGATCCAGTTAATGGTGCGATATGGACTGATATTGATGACAAAGTAACCTATGATGATAATGTCGGTGTGCCTGGCGAACATAAAGGATATATCATGATTACAGCCGGTACAGGATATGAGGATGTTGTGTATACTCTTTTTAACGGGACAACATATATTGAAGGGCCTGTATATGGAACATACAACGGAAATGCGTATTTTGAGGTGGATCTTGTACCAGGTGCGAATGATATCGGAATATTAGCTGAAGTTGTAATGAACGACCGTTACTATTATGCGGATTTTAAACGGATCGAGGTAAATTACGTCGGTAACACTGTAAGCAGCGATACCCCATCTCCATCACCTTCACAGATGGCGAACTACACTCCGGAATATATGGTAGGGACATATTCATATGACAGCAACAACAAGGAAGACGAAATGACATACATACATGTCAACTGTTTTATTGAGATATTTGCTGACGGGACTTTGAGAGACTGGGGCACATGGCAGGGTATAGGTGAATTTTCCAATCAGAGTTCCTCACATGACTATATCGAAACTTGGAGTATTATCGACAACAAACTTGTATCAGTCAACGACTCCGGTTTTACACGCACCTGGATCATAAATGGCGACTATATCAGTTATGAGAATAATTTCGGGTACAAGATAACTTACAAGAAGATGAATTAACTGGTGACTCCTTTTATGTTTTATCAGTTGTAAAGGGAAGTATGAGACATCATGCTTCTTCCCTTATTTAGACATTGTACTGTATAACGATTGTAAATATATACTGGGTATAATAGAATATATTTAAGAAGAGGAATAAAATTTCGGAGGTTATATATGTCAAGATATGATTTCGTAGTCATTGGAAGCGGCGGAGGACTTATGTTCATTGAAGGCGCTTTGGGGTATAACAAGAAATGCGCGATAGTTGAAAACGCGAAATTCGGAGGCACCTGTCTTACAAAAGGATGTATACCTTCAAAAATGCTGGTTTATCCTGCTGATCTAATCAGAGAAGCAGAAGAAGGAGCTAAAATTGGTGTCACATTTTTGAAACCTTCAGTTGACTGGGCGGCCGTATCTAAAAGAGTCTGGGGACAGATCGATCTTAATGAAAAAGTTGAAGCCAGATTAAAAAAAATACCGGATCTGGATGTGTACAAAGGGACTGCTGAATTTTCCGGACCACATACCATGAAAATAAAGAATGCAGAAGGAGAGTATTTTACCCAGATCGAATCAGAGTACTTTGTTATTGCAGCAGGAGCTCATTCCTTTGTCCCTCCGATCGAAGGATTGAAAGAAGCCGGGTATCTGACATCGGAAACCTTTTTTGGAAGCAGCTATCCCAAGAAGCCATATGAAAGCCTGGCAATAATTGGTGCAGGGCCTATAGGTGCGGAATTTGCCCATATATTCGCATCATTCGGCACTAAGGTATCTTTGATTGAAATGAATCCCAGGATACTTACCACTGAAGAGGAAGAAATAAGTGAAGTTGTAAGAAAGCAGTTTGTAAAAGACGGAATTGATGTCTATACTGCAACAAAGACATTGAAAGTTACTGTAGAAAATAACAAAAAAATACTTCATCTTCAGAATATGACAGACAGCAGTGAATTCAAAGTCATATGTGAAGAGATAATGTTCGCATCAGGAGTACGGTCAAATGCTCCTTCCTTAAAACCGGAAAATGCAGGATTGGAAATCGATAAAAGAGGATATATTGTAACTAATGAGTATCTTGAGACTAATTTAAACCACATCTGGGCTATCGGGGACATAAACGGTAAATACCAATTTCGACATAAAGCGAACAAGGAAGCCGAAATACTGATAAATAACCTGTTCAAAGATCCTAAGAATAAGAAAGCTATGAGCTATGATGCAGTTCCCTGGGCGATATTCACACATCCGCAGGTGGCACATGTCGGAAAGACTGAGAGGGAAGTGAAAGCTACAGGCTGCAAGTACAAGGTAGGCATAAATAGGTATTCTGATGTCACAGCGGGACGTGCTATGGGATATACAAGCAAATCTGAAACAAATGGTTTTGTGAAATTAATTGTAGGTGAGGATAAATCCATTCTTGGAGCTCATGTTGTTGGCCCTAATGCTGCAATTCTTCTGCAGCCGTATGTCTATATGATGAACTGCAACAGGAAATGCGAAAAAAAGATAAGAAAAAAGAAAATAGAAATAGAACAGTTAAGAGCAATGTGCCCGCATCTTGGCACATATACTCCTATGGATGAGTCTATGATAATACATCCTGCCATGAGCGAGCTTACCGCTTGGGTGACTGAAGATCTGGAGTAGATTTATCTTGTCAGAAGATTATACAGCACCTGGGCGAATTCTGCAGAGGTGCTGTTTTTTGTTAACATCAGGTTAACGCCATCACCTTTAATGACTCCTGTTTGTATGAGTGAGTTTATGGCATTCTTCTGCTCTGGTTCCAAAATGAGTTCAAAAGTATAGTTATCATAGGTTGCATCAGTTATAATATCAGGCAGTTCATCTAAATATTCTAGCATTTCATATAGCACGATGAACAGTTCAAGCCGTGTGAGAGGATGGGCAGGATCAGGAACATATTTC
>JBAZFL010000220.1:1005-3667 GCA_041653455.1 Clostridia bacterium | reverse complement strand
GACCTTATGATGAATGCTCCGAAAGGACTAACAGCAGCTTCTGGAATAGATGCAGTTACACATGCTTTGGAAGCATATGCTTCTATGCTTGCAACAGACTATACCGATGCTTTGGCTCTTAAGTCACTTAAAATGGTATTTGAATACCTTCCAAAAGCATATGACAATGGTCCGAATGATCCAAAAGCAAGAGAAAAAATGGCTGATGCAGCTACTATGGCAGGTATGGCTTTTGCTAACGCGTTCTTGGGAGTATGCCATTCAATGGCCCACAAGCTTGGAGCTTTCCATCATCTTCCGCACGGAGTGGCGAATGCTCTGATGATTGAGCAGGTATTAAGATTCAATGCTTCAGAAAAACCTGTAAAAATGGGAACATTTTCTCAATATGATCATCCTCACACCTTACAAAGATATGCTGATGTAGCTGATTATCTGGGATTCAAAGGCAAGAACGACAATGAAAAGCTCGAGAACCTTATTGCAGGATTAAATGAGCTTAAGACAAAAATCGGAATCAAGAGCAGGATATCAGATTACAATATAGATGAAAAGAATTTCCTGGACAGACTCGATGAGATGACTGAGCAGGCATTCGACGACCAGTGCACAGGAGCAAATCCGAGATATCCGCTCATGAGCGAGATAAAGAAGATGTATCTTAACGCATATTACGGCAAACAGGAGGAAGTGTGATGAAACTGGAAAAGATAATTGCAGTCAGGACTACAAAGACTGTATACCGCGACAATGACAAGACAATTAAGGTTTTTAATGAGGACTATTCCAAGGCTGATATACTAAATGAGGCATTAAATCAGGCAAGGGTAGAAGAGACTTCCTTGAATATTCCAAAGGTACTGGAAGTGACAAAGATAGATAATAAATGGGCAATAGTGTCCGAATACATTGAAGGAAAGACCCTTGCTCAGCTGATGGAAGAGGATAAGAGCAGATTTGATGAATATCTTGAAAGATTTGTTGATATACAGATGGAAATGCATTCAAAGCAGGTGCCTCTTTTAAACAAGCTTAAGGACAAAATGAACCGCAAGATATCCGAATCATCTTTGGATGCTACAACAAGGTATGATCTGCATACCAGGCTGGAAGCGATGCCAAAAGGCACAAAACTGTGTCATGGCGATTTTAATCCAAGCAATATAATCATAACTAAAAATGATGTGCCATATATTATTGACTGGTCACATGCTACAATGGGAAATGCATCTGCTGACGTTGCGAGAACATATTTATTATTCTGGCTGAGCGGGGATATTGACGGAGCAGAGAAATATCTTAATCTGTTCTGTAAAAAGTCTGATACAGCCAAGCAGTATGTTCAGAAATGGATACCGATAGTTGCAGCTTCCCAGTCAGTTAAAGGAAAGCCTGAGGAACGTGAATTCTTACTGCACTGGGTCAATGTAGTGGATTATCAGTGATAATTAATAAACGAGGAGAAAAAGTATGAAAATAACAGTATGTATAGGAAGCTCATGCCATTTAAAGGGATCAAGACAGGTAGTTGAAACACTACAGTACCTTATAGCTCAGAATAATCTGAAGGATAAGGTCGACCTTAGCGGGACATTCTGTATGAATAACTGCCAGAACGGAGTATGTTGTACAGCAGATGGTAAGACATTCTCTCTTACCCCGGAAACAACAAAGTCTTTCTTCGAGACTGAGGTACTGGCAAAATTGAAGTAAGAAATAGATAAAGAGGTGATATGATGACGGAATTTTTAAGATTCAAACAATCAAACTGCAAGAACTGCTACAAGTGCATAAGGCACTGCCCAGTAAAATCCATAAGGTTTTCGGGAAATCAGGCTCATATAATTGGGGATGAGTGCATTCTTTGCGGACAGTGTTTCGTCGTCTGCCCTCAGAATGCAAAAGAAATAGTAGATAATACAGAAAAAGTAAAAGTACTCATAGCTTCAGGCCAAAAGGTAATTGCGAGCATTGCACCTTCATTTATCGCTAACTATAACGGTATAGGAATAAAGGCTCTGGAAAAAGGATTAAAAAGACTGGGATTTTATGCAGCGGAAGAAACTGCGATAGGCGCGAAACTGGTAAAGGATAAATATGATGATATGTTAAAAGAAGGTGACAGGGATATAATAATCACATCCTGCTGTCACAGCGTGAATCTTCTTATCCAGAAACATCATCCTAAAGTGCTTCCTTATCTTGCAGATGTCTTAAGCCCGATGCAAGCTCACAGTCTGGATATAAAGAAAAGGTATCCGGATGCGAAAACAGTATTTATTGGGCCTTGTTTGGCAAAAATGGATGAAGCAGACAGATATGTGGGAATAACTGACTGTGTTTTAACATTTGATGATCTTACAAAATGGCTGGAAAAAGAGAAAATCGAGCTTGAGCAGGATATAGATGAAGACCAAAACAGTAAAACACGTCTCTTTCCGACTACAGGCGGAATTTTGAAATCCATGCTTTGTGAGCAGGAAAATTACACATATATCGCAATAGACGGAATAGAGAACTGTAAAGCCGCACTAAAGGATATTGAAGAGGGCGGTCTGCATAAGTGTTTCATAGAAATGTCAGCCTGTACCGGTTCCTGCATAGGAGGCCCCATCATGGAGAAGCATCATGCTATGCCTATCAAGGGGGATAAGGAAGTAAA
>JBAZFL010000220.1:0-995 GCA_041653455.1 Clostridia bacterium | reverse complement strand
GAATCATATGCCTATAGTTGTTAAACAGGAATATCCTTCAGAAAACGAGATAGTTAATATTCTAGCTCAGATGGGGAAATTCAAACCTGAAGACGAACTTAACTGCGGTTCCTGCGGATATAACTCCTGCAGGGAGAAAGCCGTTGCAGTATTCCAAGGAAAAGCAGATTATTCCATGTGCCTGCCTTTCTTACAGGCAAGGACGCAGAGCTTCTCAGATACGGTATTAGGCAATACTCCAAATGGCATTTTTGTTCTAAATGAAAGTCTTGAAGTACAGCAGATTAATAAGTCAGCACTATCAATGATGAATATCCGCAGTATGTCAGATGTGTTGGGAGAACCTGTTGTCCGGATTCTGGATCCAAAAGACTTTATGAATGTAAGGAATTCAGGTAATGCCATAAGAGATAAAAAGATGTATCTTGCAGAGTATGAGAAATATGTCGAGATGACCATAATATATGACAGGGAATATAAAATAATTCTCTGTATTATGAGGGACGTTACTGAAGAATACAGGATAAAGGAAAAGAAGGAAGCTGTAAACAAAAAGACTGTCGAGACAGCTGACAAGGTTGTTGACAAACAGATGAGGGTCGTTCAGGAAATAGCATCGCTTCTTGGCGAGACTGTTGCAGAAACTAAAATTGCGCTTACCAAACTTAAGGAGACGATATCAGATGAATAATCTTTGTGCGGATATAGGGTATAACAGCCTGAATAAATACAAAGAGCAGTTATGCGGCGACCACATCGAGTGCATTAATCAGGAAGACGGATCTTCAGTGATAGTGCTTGCAGATGGTTTGGGAAGCGGTGTGAAAGCAAATATACTATCCACGCTGACCTCAAAGATAATCTCGACCATGATGGCTGAAGGATGTGATATCGATGACTGCGTTTCCACAATTGCAGCAACTCTTCCTGTATGTTCAGTAAGGGGGATTGCTTATTCGACTTTTACCATTATCCGTCTGGTTAACAACCAGTAT
>JBAZFL010000219.1:0-3677 GCA_041653455.1 Clostridia bacterium | reverse complement strand
GGGATCCAGCAACAGTTGTGATTCCAGCTAAGATGTGAACAACATCATTGGATAATGATGTATTAATAACATCAATGTCATATGAGATTCTTGATAATATATCACCTGTCTGGTTTGTATCAAAAAATCCTACTGGGAGCCTGGTAATCTTATCAAAAACATCCTTTCTCATCTTATATGTAATGTTTCTGCTTATATTAACCATCACAATAGTTAACAGATAGGAAAGAATAGCAGAAACTGCAAAGAAACCCATCATTAGTCCTGCATATTGGAATACAGTATCAGAATCTACACTGCCAAAACCTTTTTCAATAGCAGAAATCGCTTTTCCAGAAAGAAAAGGTCCTGCCAGGGAAAGAAGATTTGCTGCCAGAGTCATTAACAGAGCAAGAAGCAGTAAAAACTTATACTGCCACAGATATCTCATCAGTCTTGAAAATACCTGTTTCTTTTCTATCTTTGTCAGTTTTTTATCATTAGGGTTAATGTTACGAGGAGGCATCTTCTCCACCTCCTAACTGTGATGCAGAAATTTCCTGATACAGCTGGCAGTCTTTAATAAGATCATCATGTTTCCCTAATCCGATTATTTTCCCCTCATCAATTACCATTATCTGATCTGCATGCATAACGGAGCTTATCCTCTGCGTGATTATTATTTTAGTTGAGTCTTTGTAGTTGGTATTCAATGCCGCTCTCAGTTTTGCATCTGTCTTGTAATCCAGGGCGCTTGATGCATCATCGAGGATTACTATTTCTGGTTTGCCTGCAAGAGCTCTTGATAAGAGCATGCGTTGTTTCTGTCCGCCACTGAAGTTCATACCCTTTATTGCGACCTCTGCATCAAAACCTCCGGCTTCTTCAATAAAACCAGCAGCTTGAGCATGCTGTGCAGACTCTTTGATCTGTACTAAATCTATATCTCTTCCAAGACTGAGATTCTCTTTCACTGTGCTTTTGAATAATGTATCGTTTTGGAAGACTACACCAAACTTGCTTCTAAGGTCAAATAGGGTCATATATCTTATATCTTTTCCATTTATAAGGATCTCACCGCTTTTAATATCATAAAAACGCATAAGTAACTGAGCCAGAGTAGTTTTACCAGAACCGGTTGCTCCAATTATACCAAGTGTAGCTTTATGAGGAAGCATGAATGATATATCGTTTATAAGGAATTTGCTGTTGTCATATCTGAAAAAAACATTTCTAAATTCGATGTGCGGTATATTCATGGATGTGTCTTCTTCTATGTTAGAAGCATCTTCCTCGGCTACTGTAATATCTCTTTCATTTTGCGCATCCAGTACTTCTTTTATGCGGTCAGCAGATGCGGTAGCTTTTGAGGTCATCGTGAATATTCTGGTTATAGACATTAACGCATTAAGTATAATTGTGAAGTATGTCATAAATGCGATTATTTTGCCAATTTCACTGGTTCCTTCATTTACTCTGAATGCACCAAGCACTATTACGACTACAAAGCCCGCATTCATTAGAAAGCTCATAGCAGGATTAATGGTTGACATTATCAAAGCCGCATTCTTTTCTTTTTTTGTCAGATCTTCATTTACTTTCTGGAACCTTGCTCTTTCATGTTCTGATTTCGACAAAGCTTTAATTACTCTTATTCCAGTAGCGTTCTCTCTGACTACTCTTACCATATCATCGTTTGAAAGCTGTATTTTCCTGTAAAGTTTTACGCCGATTCTTGAAATAACTATTATAAGTATTGCTGCAATTGGAAGTATTGCTATCATAGCCAGTGTCAGTGTCGCGTCTAAAAACAGAGTGATTGCTATACCCCCTAATAATAGAATCGGAGCTCTTACGCCTATTCTCTGAAGCATCCCGACAAAATGATGAATGGCATATGAATCTGTAGTCATTCTTGATATAAGGGTTGGTATTGTGAATCTGTCAACTTCGGAATTTGAAAGAAAAGATATTTTTACAAATAGATCATGCCTCAAAGTTCTTGTAGTGTCTCTTGCGACTGATGCAGCCATCCTGTTTGCAGTAATATTTCCCATTAATGCTAAAACAGAACATAATATCATTCCACCACCCCAGGCGATAACAACAGGTATGTTTCCAGTAGGTATGACATTATCGATAATGTGTGACAGTATCCATGGAATAAATAAGTCCATCAGAGTGCCGATAGTCTTAATGCTTAATCCCAATGCTATTCTTTTGGTATATGGCTTAACATATTGCAGTACAGTGTTCATATTTTAATTTGCCTTAATGCTCTTTAAGCGTTTAAGGACATCGTTTGTACCTCTTCCAAAATAGTCATGAAGTATAGCATACTCGTTATACAACTTGTCATAAATAGCAGAGTTTTCAGGTATTGGCTCATAGTACAGTTCCCTGACTTTGCCAAGAGCTTCTGCTGCTTCAGATATTGAGTTGAAATAACCTCCCGCAACAGCTGCAAAGATTGCAGAGCCTAAAGCTGGAGCTTGAGGTGATCCGGAAAGATGTATTTTTCTTTTTGTTACATCCGCATATATCTGCATCATCATTTCATCTTTGTCAGCTATCCCTCCTGCTGCATAGATTTCTTCTATTTTAACTCCATTGCTCTCGAAATTATCTATTATCATTTTTGTTCCATATGCTGTTGCTTCAATAAGGGCTCGGTATATCTCATGAGGCTTTGTTGCCAAAGTCATACCTATAATTACACCGGTAAGGTCAGCATCAACCAGTATTGAGCGGTTTCCGTTCCACCAGTCTAGAGCCAATAACCCGCTTTCACCTGGTTTCTGTCTAATAGCTTGTTCTCTTAAATGTTTGTGTATGCTAATATTCCTCTGTTTTGCAACAGAAAGATATTCATCAGGTACACAGTTTTTGACGAACCAGTCAAAATGGTCTCCAACGCAGGACTGACCTGCTTCGTATCCGTAGAATCCTTCAATGATTCCATCTTCTACAACTCCGCAAATCCCTTTAACAGGTTTTTCCTGTTCTCCGAGAACCATATGGCATGTGGATGTTCCCATTATCATAAGCATTTTGTCTGGCTGGGTTATTCCAGCAGCAGGCATAGCTACATGAGCGTCAACATTGCTGACTGCAACAGCAGTTCCTTGTTTGCAGGATGTTATACTTGAACCATATCTGCTTAAACCACCTGCTTTTGCACCCATAGGCAGAACATTATCTGCGACTTTCGTACCAATTATATTTTCCATACGGATATCTAAAGCTTTAAAGAACTCTTTTGAAGGATATCCATCTTGTTTATGCCACATGGCTTTGTATCCTGCCATGCAGGCATTATGAGTCTCATTACCTGTAAGCATCCATACGACCCAGTCTCCGGCCTCAATAAATCTGTATGTGTGTTCATATACATCATATGCATTTTCAAGTGTTTCGAGAATTTTAGGAAAGAACCATTCTGAAGAAATTTTGCCTCCGTAACGGTCTAGCCATTTGAATCCCATTTCCCGAGCAGTCTGGTTTATCCTATCAGCCTGTTTCTGTGCAGCATGATGCTTCCATAACTTAACATAAGCATGCGGATTATTAGAAAATTCTTCCTTAAAACATAAAGGAGTACCTTTATTATCAACACACATCATTGTGCATGCAGTAAAGTCGATTCCAATACCTATTATCTGATCAGCACTAATGTTATTACGATTTAATAATGCTGG
>JBAZFL010000218.1:0-3694 GCA_041653455.1 Clostridia bacterium | reverse complement strand
TATGAAATACTCCGATACTACTGTTCTTGTGCCACGTGGATCTGATGTGCAGAATGGAGATACAAGCTTTCCAGAGTATATGCATATATCCTTTTTAACTATACCTGAAGTAGGCATTGTAAATGTTTTTGGCTCCAGATCCTCATGTACAAGATTCATTACAGCATTCCATAATTTCAAAGCTCTTCCATACTCATCGTTCACTAAAGATACAGGGGCTTGCTTGTTGTCATAGCCATACCATACTGCAGCTGTATAATATGGGGTAAATCCGCAGAACCATTTATCCAGATAATCTGATGTAGTTCCTGTCTTTCCAGCAACAGATATCTGACCATTCTTAATGTTTATTGCTCCATAAGCAGTTCCATTAATCCAGTATGTGGTTACAGTGGGTTTGACTACCTCCTCCATTATGTTGGTCATAATGGCAGCAGACTGCTCAGAGTACGCAACTGTATATGTATTACCCCATCGGTAAATAGTTTCTTTGGAGTTGTTAGCGATTTTAGTTATACTATGCGCATCCATGTGAATGCCTTTATTGGCAAAAGTGCTGTACGCGCTTGCCATTTCCAGAGGACTTACTCCGACTGCCAAACCTCCAATAGATGTTGAAACTGTAGAATCATCATATATGTATTCGCTTCTGTGAATACCTACTGCATCAAGATACTCAACCGAATTATCCCTGCCCAGGTAATATGACCATACTTTTGCAGCTATTACGTTTACTGAAGCTTTAATAGCATTTCTTATCGTTGTCAATCCCTGGTAATCTGCTGAATCATAGTTAGTCGGATATATCAAATCGGGATTCTTAGGATCCAGATAACAAGGAGCATCATCAATAACTGTAGCTGCAGTAATAAGTTTGAGGTCTAAAGCCGGTCCGTACACAGCAATGGGTTTGAACGTGGAACCAGGCTGTCTTTGCATTGCTGTAGCTCTGTTGTATGTCCTGCTGCCAGACTTTTCCCCGTTTCCTCCATAAAGCCCGGAAATACCTCCTGTGTACTGGTCTATAATCACCATTGCGCCTTGCGGTTTTTCACCATATCTTATTGCATTAATATTTACTATTGTTCCGTCTTCCCTGTACTCTGCAAAATATGAAGGATCTGTAAATACAGTATCCAGCGCATCTTGTACTGAGGGTTGTAAAGTAGTATATATATGAAGGCCATTGTTGTATATAATTCTTTCAGCTTGGAGCTCTGATATAGAATTTTGAGTGGATAGTAGTTCAATGGCTTCAGTTATTACATAATCAACAAAATATGATGTCACAGATGAAGAGACATAATCTACCTTCTCTGCAAAAACTATCTCATAGGCAATAGCATCATCGTATTGCTTCTGATCTATATAGCCAAGTTCAAGCATTTTATCAAGCACATCTTCACGCCTGAACATGAGTTTGCGGACGTTCTCTTCTTTCCCGTATGGGTCATATAAACCAGGAGAGTTAGGTATTGCTGCAAGAACAGCTGCTTCAGCTATATTTATTTCATCAAGTGTCTTGTTAAAATACATTTTCGAAGCGGACTGGTATCCATAACAGCCATTACCCATATTTATCAGGTTAGCATACATTGTTATTATCTGCTTTTTGTCATATTTCATTTCAAGAAGTACTGCATTATATACCTCTTGAATTTTTCTTTCAAAAGTCTGTTCAAACCGCCCGGTTATATTCTTATATACCTGCTGTGTGATTGTACTTCCACCTTGTGCTATATCACCTCTGTTCTCCAGAAGCTTTATAATAGAACCGCCTATTCTGATAAAGTCAAATCCGGAATGCTGGTAAAACCTCTCATCTTCTATTGCTACAATTGCATGGGCTAATATTTCTGGTATCTGCTTGGAAGTAACTACTTCCCTATTAATATTATCGCTTCCTGTGAGCGTCTCGATTATTTTCCCTTGAATATCATAAATAAAAGTAGTAAGGCCTGATGTAATAGCAAGATCCTCATCTGTCAAAATCTTCGAAGTTGATATCCATCCTGTTATAATCCCTAATCCTAATCCGCCTATAAGAAAACCTGCTATCATTACAATAGCAATCAGTATCTTTAGAGCTGACCAGAAAGTGCTCAGAAGAGTACTGAAAAAAGAAGGGGTATATTCAACATACTCTACGTTTGATGATTCGTCATCCACTTCTTCATATGAATTTAACAGATTGTCTTCGTTCATTTCATTACCTCATCAGCATAAGCATTCTTATGCTCAAAAAGCTGAGCAGATTGTATATCTGCCCACATTATTCTTTTCTTAATTTATCTTCTTTATCACCTTTATCACTGTCAACAACATAGCATTTGCCTGTAAATTTAGCACCTTCATCACTTATTAGGCTTAAAGCATATGTGTCTCCAACAAAATTGGCTGTAGAGGACATTTTTATATAGTTTCTGGATTTAAGTATACCCTCAGCATCGCCGCTTAAAATTATATTAGCGCCTATGAATTGGCCTTTGGCTTTTGCTGTTTTAGTAAATACGATATCTCCTTCTGCAGTTATATCACCGTCAATCGTTCCTTCGACAGTTACTGAACCCTTCGTATTTATGTCTCCTTTTATTGTACACATAGATCCTATTAGTACATCCAACTTTTTCTGCCTGATCATTTTCTACTCCTATTTGTCTGCAGTTATAAAGAGTTCAGGATTAATCGGTATATCATTCACTCTGATTTCAAAATGAAGGTGAGGCCCAGTAGCAAGTCCGGTTTTGCCTACATATGCGATTAACTGGCCTTTTTCAACTTTATCTCCAGCTTTAACAATAATCTTAGAGCAGTGAGCATAATAAGTTATGATGCTTTCACTGTGCTTTACCCTAAGCCAGTATCCATATCCGGACTGTTCATAATTAACAGAGAGGACTGTGCCTGATGCAGATGCATATATCTCATCACCCCAAGCTCCGCCGATATCTATTCCTGTATGCTGTTTATACTGATTCAGAATCGGATGATTCCTCATTCCGAATGCTGATGCTATATATGTCGACTTTGTCGGCCACAATGTCGGAATTGAATCCAGATACTCGCTTAACACATTCGCAGCATCAGAAAAATCCACAAGTTCCGACTGGGTACCCTGATTGGTTTCCAAAAGCAGTTGAAGAGCTGAGGCGATAGCTGCAGTGTCTTGAGCGAATTTTGTTACATTGTTTGCTGTAACTGAAGCGCTTGCTAAGGATATGCTGTCAGTATACTTCTGGGCAATATCCTTAAGCTGTAAAGATAAATCTTTAATCTGTATATTCAAGTCTTCCTGTACTGTCTCAAGAGTGGCTATTTCATTAAGTTTGTTATCAAGCATCTGTGCCTGATTTCCAACATAAGTACTTAATGCTATCATCTCGCTGTTATAATCAGCCATAACTTCTTCCATCTGAGCATTTACCTGTTTATTCTGATTTATGAAATACATCAATGATAAGCTTAAGCATACAATTATAGCCATCATAAAATAAAATAGTAATGATACCTTCAGAATAGGTGATGTAACTTTTAAGACTTTAGAAGATTTACCGCCCTTCGGTATGTATACAAGCATACCTTCACGGTCAAGATCTGTTCTTCCCTTTCGCATCTGCCCTCCTAATACTTAAGAATGATACTAACACACAGCGGATTTTTTTTCAACATTTATGTTCTACGGATAGTGTAAACT
>JBAZFL010000217.1:0-3704 GCA_041653455.1 Clostridia bacterium | reverse complement strand
AGGACATGTAAAGCCTCCGTCAATCGGAAGCTTTATCATCTTTTTATTGAATGTTTTTTTCAAATATTGGCTTAATGTTGGATATGACTGCATTTAAATACACTCATATTTTAATGAATCATTTTCAAATGATATCATTACCATCATTCCATCTTTCAACTCTTCTTTAATATACATTTCAGATAAGACATCTTCTATATTAGTCTGTATGCTTCTTCTTAAAGGTCTTGCACCATATTTTTCATCATATTTGTTACCTATCATATTTTTTAAAGCTTCGTCGCTAACTTTTAATAAAATATTTTTCTCCTTCAAATCAGCTGCATATTCATCAACCATCAATTTCCCTATATCAAAAATTTCTTGCTCAGTTAAACTTGTAAATACAACTATATCATCCACTCTGTTTAAAAACTCTGGGCGGAATATTTCTTTTAATGCTTCTCTCACTCTTCCATTCTCGTCAGATTTTTCTTGAATGTACCCGAATCCGTTATTCTTGAACGATGTTCCAGCATTTGAAGTCATAATAATTATGGTATTTTCAAATTGTACAACCCTTCCCTTGCTGTCAGTAAGCCTGCCATCTTCAAGTATCTGTAGTAAAATATTAAATACATCAGGATGAGCTTTTTCAATTTCATCAAAAAGAAGTAGTGAATAAGGATTTCTTCTTACTTTCTCAGTTAATTGCCCTGTTTCGTCATATCCAATATAACCTGGAGGAGATCCTATAAGTTTCGATACTGAATGTTTCTCCATGTATTCACTCATATCAAGACGTACCATGGATTCCTCATTGAAGAAAAGTTCTTTTGCTAGAATTTTAGCAAGATAAGTTTTTCCAACACCAGTAGGTCCTACAAAGATGAACGAAGCAGGTCTTTTCTTTACCTTTATTCCTGACCTTGCTCTTCTTACAGCTTTAGAAACAGATTCTATCGCTTGACTTTGTCCGACAATTTTATTCCTAAGCCTCTTTTCAAGATCAAGTAATGCAGTTGATTCAACTTGTGTTATTTTATTCACAGGAACTTTTGTCCACAATTCAATTACACTTGCTATATCTTTAACTGTAACTTCTGTTTTATCTGCAATCTCTTGATATTTTCTTATATCTTCACGTACTCTGCATTCATTCTCTTTCAATTCAGCAGCTCTTTTATAATCATCAATAGAATCTGCTGATGCTGCAGTTTCTTTCTCAGAAAGAATATCGTCAAGCTCATTATTTAGAAGCTGAAGTTTTACTAATGCTTCATTGTTAAGATTGGCTCTAGAAGCGGCTTCATCAATAACATCTATAGCCTTATCAGGAAGAAATCTATCTGAAATATATCTTTCAGACAGTATTGCTGCTTGTCTAATTGCTTCATCTGTAAATGACACAAAATGATACTGTTCGTAATATTTCTTGATACCATGCAATATTTCGATAGTATCACTTACAGAAGGTTCATCTACCATGATTGGCTGAAAGCGTCTCTCTAATGCAGAATCCTTCTCTATGTGCTTTCTATATTCATCTATAGTTGTAGCGCCGATAATCTGAACCTCGCCTCTTGATAAAGCAGGTTTGAGTATATTGGCAGCATTCATTCCACCTTCAGCATCTCCAGCAGAAATAATGTTATGTATTTCATCAATTACAAGGATTATGTTCCCAAGTTCTTTAACTTCATTAATAATACTTCGCATTCTTGACTCAAATTGGCCTCTGAATTGGGTTCCAGCAACAATACCTGTCATATCCAGCATATATATTTCTTTATTTAATAATTTTGCAGGAACTTCCTGATTAACAATTCTCATTGCTAATCCTTCAGCAATTGCAGTCTTTCCTACTCCTGCTTCACCAATCAAGCAAGGATTATTTTTCTGACGTCTATTCAATATTTGCACCATTCTGTCAGTTTCTCTGGTTCTTCCGATAATATTGTCAATTTTGCCTTCAGATGCTTTCTTATTAAGATTCGTACCAAAAGCATCTAGAAATTTTTTTCTTTCATCTTTTTTAGGCTCTTTCACTCTTGTCTTTTTTGAAGGATCTTGTTTTTGAGGCATAACACTCTCCTGAAAATTATTAGGTAATGCCATATCATCCATATTTAAAGATTGTAGAAATTGTCCCATTTGATTATTAATATTACCAAGCTCATCTTCTGACATACCTGATTCTTTTATCAGATGATCAATAGGAGATATACCGGCTCTTTTTGCGCACGGTATACAATAGCCTATTTGAGTATGCTGATTATTTTGTATTTTAGTTACAAATACTACTGCTACATTCTTTTTGCAAACATCACACAATCTCATCTTTTGTTCTCCTTTACCTTATTAAGGTTATTTTATTCTATCACTAATTTGTGAAATATATGTGAATTATATAAAAATCATAATTCTAGATACTTTTTTAAATACTGACCAGTATATGAATTTTTAGAATTCATTATTTCATTTACTGTTCCTTTAGCGATTATACTACCTCCCATATCACCACCTTCTGGACCTAAGTCAATTATATAATCGGCACATTTTATTACATCAAGATTATGTTCAATTATAACTACTGAATTTCCAGTATTTACTAATCTATCAATAATTTTTAAAAGTTTTTTAACATCATCAATATGCAGTCCAGTAGTTGGCTCATCAAGAATATACATCGTTTTGCCTGTACTTCTTTTTGAAAGTTCATATGCAAGTTTAACTCTTTGCGCTTCACCTCCAGAAAGAGTTGTGGATGATTGTCCGACCTTTATATATCCTAATCCGACATCCATAAGAACATGAAATTTATTTTCAATTTGAGGTATATTGGAAAAGAAATAATATGCTTCTTCTATTGTCATCTCCAACACATCAGTTATGTTTTTACCATTATATCGTACTTCAAGTGTTTCCTTATTGTATCTCTTTCCTTTACATACTTCGCATGGCACATAAACATCAGGAAGAAAATGCATTTCAATTTTTTTAATGCCATCTCCTGAACACGATTCACATCTTCCACCTTTTACATTAAAACTGAATCTTCCTTTTTTGTAACCTCTTGCTTTTGATTCCTTAGTCATGGCAAAAATCTCACGTATGTCATCAAAAACTCCAATATATGTAGCAGGATTTGATCTTGGCGTTCTTCCAATAGGAGTCTGGTCAATATTTATTACTTTATCAAGATAATTCATTCCTTCTATTCTGTCATGAAGACCGGATTTAACTTTTTTACCATTTAATACGAAAGCAAGTTCTTTATATAGGATTTCATTTATTAATGAACTTTTACCTGAACCTGACACTCCAGTTACACATACATTTATACCTAAAGGTATCTGTACATTTATATTCTTTAGATTATTCTGTCGTGCACCATAAATATCGATACTCTTACCGTTAGGTAATCTGTTAATCTCTGGTTTATCAATCGAGAGCTGTTTGGAAAAATATTTTCCAGTAATTGATCTTTCTGATTTAATTAAATCAGCCACTTTACCTTCTCCTACAATTTCTCCTCCATGTATTCCTGCACCTGGTCCTATATCGATTATATGATCAGCTTCAGAAATTGTTTCCATATCATGCTCAACAACAATTAAAGTATTGCCTAAATCTCTTAAATCGCATAATGTTTTTATTAATTTATCATTATCTCTTTGATGCAATCCAATGCTTGGCTCATCCAGCACATAAAGCACGCCAGT
>JBAZFL010000216.1:0-3719 GCA_041653455.1 Clostridia bacterium | reverse complement strand
TAATATTCTATTTTTAACAAGATAAGTATACATGCTGGAAAAAGCTGTCTCCATTCCGATTACTCCCATTGCTCCAGCTTTCTTATCCTCATAAGTATGAGGCGCATGGTCAGTAACAATCATATCAATTGTTCCATCGCAGACTGCCTGTATTAACGCTTCTCTGTCCTCTTCATCTGCTAAAGGCGGATTCATCTTAAAATTTTCAGATATGGCATCCTCTTTTGTAAAGATAAGGTAATGAGGAGCCGTTTCGCATGTCACATTTATTCCCTCTTTTTTAGCCTGCCTTATTAATTCAATACTTTTTTTTGATGATACATGACAGATATGATATCTGCATGAAATGTCCATTTCTTTGAGCAAATCCAAATCTCTTTTGATATGCATATACTCACTCATTTTTGGATCTTTATATGACATATCTTCACAATGAGCAGCTATTATACAATCATGTAATGACGCTTGCTTGATCATTTTTTTCATTACTAAATCCGATTCAACTGGGTTTCCATCATCGGAAAAAGCTATAACATAATCTTTTAATTTTTCAGTATCCACCAGATCCTGTCCGAGTCTTCCTTCAGTAATGCAGCCATATTGATATACATTGATACACGCATCCTTGTCTATAATATCTTGTATGCGCCGGATATTATCTATCTTATCCGGAGCTGGATTGACATTTGGCATTGCGCATATCGACGTAAATCCTCCCGCTGCTCCACTTTCTGTTCCTGAAAGAATTGTTTCTTTGTATTCAAATCCAGGCTCTCTGAGGTGTACATGAACATCAACAAGGCCAGGAATAATGTATTTACCAGATAAATCGATTACCGCATCAGTTTTAACGGATGAAAGATTTTTACCGGCTATCCATTGTTTATCGTTAATCACAAACAGGTCGGAGGAACTAAAGCTTCCATCTTTATATAGATTAGCGTTTCTTAATAGCATTACTTCCTCCTTTTTAAACAGGCTGCTCCCTTTTAAGAGAGCAGCCGGTATTTGAACTGATTACTTATTAGCTGCTTCGTCTTTCTTGTCAGCAGGTATTACTAAATTTAATATTATGCCTATAAGGGTTGCTACTGCAAGAGGAGAAATCTCGACTGCACCGATCATAAGTTTGTATGCTGTATCACCGGTAACGTCACCTGCAAGGCTCATTGCACCAAGACCAAGTCCGACAGAGAGTATTACTGATACTACTAAAATATTCTTAGTATCTGAGAAATCAACTTTACCATCCACTAATGATCTAAGTCCTGCAGCAGATATCATTCCGAATAGTACTATAGAAGCTCCGCCGATTACTGCAGAAGGTATTGTGCTTACTGCTGTTCCGAATATCGTTATAGAACCGAATATTACTGCCATGATAGCTGCATAAAAGATGTTTCTTGGATTGTAATTCTTTGTAATTGCAAGAACTGCTGTGTTTTCTCCGTATGTTGTATTTGGAGGTCCACCCAAAACTCCTGCTATAAATGTCCCGACGCCGTCACCCATGACAGTTCTGTTGATTCCTGGGTCTACCATAAAGTCTTTATTGCATACTGTGCTGTTTGCAGCGATGTCACCAAGATGCTCCATGAATGTAACTATTGCAATCGGCACAACCGATAGTATTACTCCTAAATCGAATGACAGGTTCTTGTAGAAACTGAATGTCTTTCCAAGATCCTGGAATATTATGATCTGGCTCCAGTCAACTGTTGAATAATCTATTAAACCTATTATTAATGAATAGATATATCCTACTACAAATCCCATTAAGATCGGTATGACTTTGAAGAAACTCTTTGGTTTTGCTACCGCGCTTACAACAAGGATTGTTAAAGCAGTGATTCCTGCTGCTGTCCATTCTTTCCATGCAGGAATACCATTCCATATTGATTGCCCAATAATGTTGTTATAGAACATCTTTGGTGCGAGAATCATACCAATTACTATGATAACCGGACCGACAACTATTGGCGGGAATAATTTTCTTATTCTGTCTACGCCAATCTTTTTAAGCAATAGAGAGAATATTATATATACAAGGCCTGCCAGCATAATAGCTACGCTTGTTTTTCCCATTGCTACATTCCATGTGTCAGACCCTATCGCACCTGAACCTGCCATTGAAGCTATCAGAGCCGGTAAGAATGCGAAGCTGCTTCCCAAGAAAACTGGAACTTTCTTCTTTGTTATGAAATAGAATGCTATTGTTCCTAGCCCTGCTGAAAGCAGTGCTACCGATATGCTCATGCCTGCAAGAATTGGTACGAGCACTGTTGCTCCAAACATTGCGAACATGTGCTGAAAGCTTAGCACTGCTGTTTTCAATGTGAAGCGTTCATTTACTGTTTTTCCCATTGTTATTTCTCCTCCTAGTTTATTTCCTCTTTGTTTATATTCGATAAAGGCTTACGCCTGTTATCCCGTCTGTTTCCAAAAGCTTTACAGCTATCATCTCGCCTTTGGATGAAGGCACATTCTTTCCGACAAAATCTGGCCTTATGGGCAATTCCCTGTGTCCTCTGTCAATTAGTACCGCTAATTTTATCTTTGCTGCTCTGCCTATCGAAAATACCGCATCCATTGCAGCTCGCGCAGTACGGCCGGTAAAAATAACGTCATCGATTAGGATGACGTTTTTCCCTTTTATTTCAAATTGTATGTCTGTTGAGTTGAGTATCGGATCATCAGAGTATTTTGATAAATCATCACGATACAAAGTAATATCCAGAATGCCTACAGGTACCTTTTTTCCTGATATATTTTCAATATTTCTTGCAATTCTTTCAGCTAATGGTATTCCTCTGGTTTTGATGCCTACAAGACAGATCCCTTCAGGACCCTTGTTGTCTTCTAAGATTTCATGCGATATGCGGATCAGTGACCTTTTTACCGCATCTTCATCCATCAAAGTAGCCTTGAACTCCACATTCGCCTCCTCTTGAAAATTTCTAAAAAAAATCCTTGCCTGCGTATGCATACAAGGATAGATGAATCTTGCTAATTCTTCTTTATAAACGCCTTGTGGGTATCTCTGCACCGCACTTAAAGTTCTTTAAATATAGTACCATTTATATAAGAGTATAGCAAGTGGTTTTAGTAAATTCACCAAAAAAATTAAGGGTAGATCAAAAGGCTATTCCATATTACTTTATTTTTACTGCCGTACCATATGCCACAACTTCAGCAGCTCCTTGAACAATGGCAGCAGACACATATCTAATACCAATAATTGCATCAGCTCCAAGTTTTTCTGCCTGTTCAACTATTCTTTTTGTAGCCATAGCCCTCGATTCATTCATCATATCTGTATAGCCGAACAGTTCTCCGCCAACCAGTGTTTTAAAGCTGGCTGCGATGTCTTTTCCAATGTTCTTAGACTGGACCATGCCTGCATGAACCAATCCTAAATCTTCAATTTCTTTTCCTGGCACATAATCAATCGTTAATAGCTTCATTTCTCTAATAGCCTTCATCCAACGCTTTTTCAGCAGGATCCTTCGGCATCTCCTTTATATTAAATTTATTTCTAATCTTTATTATTAAAAATGCTGCTAAACATGAAAATATAAATAAGACTGATAAACTGATCCATATATTCTGTGCTACAGCATTAACAGCTACTACAGTAAAATCAAGCAAAGCATGTAAGGCTACACAAATTATAAATCCAGATAATGTTCTTTTCTTTGTGATCATATATGCCAGAAGAA
>JBAZFL010000215.1:0-3782 GCA_041653455.1 Clostridia bacterium | reverse complement strand
AGTACTAATATTTTCCCACAAAGGAAGAGTCAGGCAATCCTTAGATCTTTTGCATCTGTTGGGTTCGCATTCAAGACAATTGACAGGCGACAGGCTGCCCTCAGTTGTTCTGAGTATAGAGCCTATCGTGTATAATGAAGCATCTTTTGCCAAAACATATCCACCTGAATTTCCTCTTGTGCTAAATACGAATCCTGCTTTATTCAGAGTGCTTATTATAGATTCAAGGTACTTAGCGGAAATGTCCTGGTTTTTTGAAATCTGTTTTAGCGAAACAGGTTTTTCTCCAGTATTCATCGCTAGTTCTATCATTATTCTCAGAGCATATCGACCTTTTGTTGATATCTTCATTTATCTTACTCCGTTAATCCCTATTATACCATAGGATAACAGGAATTAATGCTAGTTATTAATGATAAGAGAATGTATAAGCACGAAAGCAATTGTGAGTGAGGATAACGCCAGGCTTATGTATACCGATAATTTTTTATCAGTAAACCTTATCAAAGCTGTCATTGAGAAGATAAGCGCAAGCAGTTCGCTTACAACACATATACATACAGTGATATCCCATAAACGGGAATCAAAAGTCAATAAGCCGAATATCATTGAAATGAAGAAAGTTAATAATGCGATTAAAGAAATAGCTGTCAGGATGACCGATAATCCGCCTGCCAGGCTTTTAGGCATGAACTTCATAGCACCACCCCCTGAAAAAACATATTTTGCAAATATATTTTATTCCTTGTTGCGGTAATTATCAATATTTATAATGATTCCACCCTGTTTCGGCCATTGCTCTTTGCTTTGTATAAAAGAGTATCTGCTTTCTTGATGAGCTCTATAATGCCAGTCATATCATACTCGCATACACCAGCGCTGATTGTGGCTAAGACATCGCATGGGAACTGGAATTCCTGAATTTTCCTACGTATGTTTTCAGTGTAACTGACAGCATCTTTCAGTATTGTATCAGGATAAATTATCATGAATTCCTCACCGCCGTATCTTCCGACTGTATCAGTATTTCTGATATTATCTTTCATCAGCTTTGCTATACTCTCTAAAATCATATCTCCGCAAACATGACCTTTTGTGTCATTAACTTTCTTGAAATGATCTAAATCGAATAGGGCAATACAGAAAGTTTCCTTACTTTTTTGAGCGCTCATAGCAATCTGTTCAAGATCATTCAACAGAGCTCTGTGATTCTTTACTTTTGTCAGACCATCTATAAATGACAGTTCAAAAAGCAGCTTATTCTGCTCAGCAAGCTGTTCTTCAAGCTTTTTCTTGTTAGTTATATCAAATACTATGCCTGCAAGAAGTTCAGGCTTATTGTTTTTATCATATTTAGTTATTTTCCCCCTGTCATAATACCATCTGTATGAACCGTCTTTTGCTCTAATCCTATATTCAACTTCATAAACAGGGATTTTTCCCTGTAAATGATTTCTCATTATCTGCATGGATTTTTCATAATCATCAGGATGTAGTTTGTCGGTAAAATACTGATAAGTAACTTCCTTAGGTATTTCCGACTCGCTGTATCCCAATGCGGTAACTTTAAGTGGATTGAAAGTAACTGCATTTGTCGGAACATGCCAGTACCACTGCCCGAGATTTCCAGTCCATGAATAACTAAGATTCAGTTCCTGATTTTTTTCAGCAAGCAGCTGCTCATTAATAGCGATAACTTCCATTAGTTTTTTTTCCAGCTGTTCTATCTTCTTTTCATAACTGTTCATAATTACTCCTGATTTAAAAGAAGAGGTATGAGTTCCTTGTATCCTTCTTTTTCCATATCTTCTATTGGTATAAATCTCAATGATGCGCTGTTTATGCAATAACGCAGTCCGCCTTTGTTTTCAGGACCATCGGTAAAAACATGTCCCAGATGTGAATCGGAAAGAGCAGTTCTTACTTCAGTTCTTATCATGTTGTGTTTGAAATCGGTTTTCTGCTTTATTTTTTTCATATCAATAGGTTTGGTGAAACTTGGCCAGCCACAACCTGAGTCAAATTTATCCACAGATAGGAACAAAGGCTCTCCTGAAGTTATATCTATATAAATACCAGCTTTTTTATTGTCGAAATACTCGTTTCTGAACGGTGGTTCGGTAGCGCTGTTCTGTGTCACCTCATATTGCATGACAGTAAGAGCTTTTTTTAATTCATTATCATTTTTCTTTATGTATTTTGTCTGTTCAGCGGCTTTAGCTTTATGCATTTTTGAAGGGGATATATGACAGTATCCGTTAGGATTCTTATCGAGATACTTCTGGTGGTATCCCTCAGCAGGATAATAGTTTAAGAGGGGCATTATCTCAATAGCTATAGGTTTCTCATATCTGTCCTGCAGATTATGAATGGATTTTGTAATTACTGCAAGATCAGATTCATCAGTATAATAAATGCCACTCCTGTACTGGGTGCCTGCATCGTTACCCTGTCTGTTTACAGAAGTGGGATCTATGACATCATAAAACATGTCTAGAAGGAATTCCAGGCTTGCTTCATTATCGTCATATATGATTTTAACAGTTTCTGCATGTCCTGTATTCTCATGGCATACTTGTTGATATGTAGGATTTTCAGTATTGCCATTTGCATATCCTACTTCTGTATCCTTTACTCCTTTTATAACCGAAAAGTATTTCTCGGTTCCCCAGAAGCACCCTCCAGCAAGATATATCTGTTTCAATCTGTCGCTCATGCAATTTCCTTCCCGAAATCAAATGCTTTAGAAAGTACCTCGCTGTCTGGATTCCATAAACATTTAAGACCTTCATTTACTACAGTGAAACCAGCATCTATGAGCATTTCATTCAATATCTTGACAGACTCACCTGACCATCCGTAACACCCGAATGCAGCAGCTCTCTTGTTTTTGAATTTTAAGCCCTTCATATAGTGGGTAAGTGCCGCAAGAGAATGAAGCGCGCAGTTGTTTATTGTGGGAGACCCTAGTAGAACCATTTTTGATTTAAAAACCTGTGTAGCAATATCATTCATATCACTTTTTGGCAGATTGAATATTTTTATCTGGACATCTGCATCCTTATCCCTTATTCCCTCAGCTATCTTTTCAGCAAGTGCTTTTGTCCCGTTCCACATGGTGTCATAAATAATTGTTATGAGATTCTCTTGATAATCATTGCACCAAGATGTATATTTTTCCACTATCTGATTAGGATTGTCCCTCCAGATAATTCCATGGCTAGGAGCGATTATATCTATATTAAGATTCATAGAGTTGATTTCTTCCAGCTTTTTTTTCAATATAGCGCTAAAAGGTGTAAGTATATTCGCATAATACTTTTCAGCCTCGGCATATAGCGTGCACGGATCAGCCATGTCATTGAAAAGATGATCTGAAGCATAATGCTGTCCGAAAGCATCATTGCTGAATAATATATTATCTTTTGTCAGGTAAGCGGCCATGCTGTCAGGCCAATGCAGCATACGCATTTCTACAAAAACCAGCTGTTTTCCGTTGCCGACATCCAGTGTATCTCCTGTTTTCAATACCCTGAGATCCCAATTCTTAAAATACTGGCCCTTTAATGATTTTACTGCATTAGCACTGCAGTATATGGGTGTATTGGGAATCTTATCCATTAGTTTAATAAGGGCTCCGCTATGATCTACTTCGCCATGGTTTGCAACAATGAAGTCTATCTTTTTAATATCAATTTCTTTTTCCAGATTTTCTACGAACTCAGAGTCAAATGGTGCCCATACAGTGTCTATCAGGACTGTCTTTTCCTCAAGTATCAGAT